>NZ_JBFAMH010000029.1:0-91473 GCF_040656475.1 Streptomyces sp. NPDC049915 | reverse complement strand
CCGCGCTACATCTCTGCGGACCACTACAACGCGGCCATGCGCGTGAAGAACATCCTGCAGAAGTACAAGGACCTCCAGGACATCATACGCCGAAGCTGCGGCGCGGCTGTCCGCGACGTACACCTCAGGACGCCCAGATGCCGGTGATGTCCTGGGCGGAGGCCGCGTTGCCCGCGTGGGCGGTGAGGCCCTTCATGTCCTCCAGCGTGCGGAGCAGGTTGTAGTGGTTGTACGTCGTCGTCGAGGACGAGCCCGGGGTGACGGGCTGGCCGTACAGGACGGTCGGGATGCGGTTGCCGGACAGCTTGTTGTCCTCGTCGAAGGTGACCACGAGCAGGCTGTTGTGGGTCTTGGCCCAGGTGGCGTAGGCGCCGAGGTTGTTCTTCAGCCAGGTGTCACCGGTGGACACCGAGCAGTCGTGCATGTCGCTGCACAGGTTCGGCACGACGAACGAGACGTCGGGCAGCGTCGAGTAGTCGGTGGGGAACTGCGCGAACGTCTTGGCCGACGAGGTCGGCACGTTGCTGAAGCCGAACCACGGGTTGTGCTTGCGGGCGTAGGTGCCGCTGCTGCACGTGGTCGAGCCCTGGCTCGGCAGCGTCTCGTTGTAGCTGGCCCAGGTCTTGCCGGCGCCGAGCAGTTCGGAGGCGAGGTTGGGGGCGGAGGAGAAGCCGGGGGTGTAGCAGCTGTCGTCGGTGATGCCCTGGGTGGAGCCGGAGAACAGGGCGAAGTAGTTGGGCTGGCTGGGGTGGGTTTCGCCGTACGACTGGGTCAGGTTGGCGCCGCCGGACTTCAGCGAGTTGATGTACGGGGCGCTGGAGGAGTCGATGACCTGGCTGTAGGCGTGGTTCTCGAAGACCACGACGACCACGTGGTCCGGGGTGGGCACGGCGCCCGCGGCGTGCGCGGTCTCACCGCCGAGCCCTGTCCACAGGCCGACCGCGGCTGCGGCCAGGGCCGTGGCCGAGGCCAGGGCGGTACGGGCGCGGCGGTACACGGAACTGCCGGACACATCAACCTCCGGGTGGGGACGGGTGGGCTGGCGGTGCGGTCAGAGCATGCACACGCCACTATGCCCGTGGCTCACGTGGGGCAACCCGGGGAATGAAGAGCGGATGAATTACCGGCCCTGGGGAGGGCCTTGGGGGCCTGGGGAGGGCTGCGGGGCCTTCGCGGGCTGCGGGCCTAAGGGGTCTGGGTGGGTTGTGCGTCTTGCACGGGCCGGGCCAGGCGAGCCAGCACCTGGTGCAGGGGTTCCCCGGCGCGGCGGCGGTATTCCTGGACGGCCCAGCCGTTGCCGTCGGGGTCCGTGAAGTACATGAACGTCGCCCCGTCGTCCGGCGCGTACCGGACCGGCTCGGAGACCTCGAGGCCGCGCCCGACCAGTTCCGCGTGGGCCGCCTCGATGTCGGCCACGCAGAGCTGGAGGCCCTGGTAGGAGCCGGGGGCCGGGCGGGGGCCCTTCGTCATCTCCCAGATGCTGTCGCCGAGGGCGATGGAGCAGCCGGAGCCGGGGGGCGTCAGCTGGACGATGCGCATGCCCGGCATGACCTCCGTGTCGATGTCGAGGTGGAAGCCGACCTTGTCCCGGTAGAAGTCACGGGCCCGGTCGATGTCGCTCACGGGCAGGGGGATCACTTCGAGGGTGAAGTCCATCGTTCTCCTCCTCCTGGTGGTCCCCCCACCGAAGCGGAAAACCGTGTGGTGCGCCACCGGATGCGCCGGCGGGGTGTGCCGGTCCCGGCGGGTTCGCCGGGGGGCACATGGGGCCGCCGGTGGGTTCGTCAGCCGAACATGCCCGGCCGGTAGTCGCCGGCCGGCTGGCGGACGAGGACGTTCATGCGGTTGTAGGCGTTGATCACGGCGATCAGGGAGACGAGGGCGGCGAGCTGGTCCTCGTCGTAGTGCTTGGCGGCGTTCTCCCAGACCTCGTCCGGGACGCCGGGACCGTCGGCGATCCGGGTGCCGTACTCGGTGAGCTCGAGGGCGGCGCGCTCGGCGTCGGTGAACACCGTGGCCTCCCTCCAGGCGGCGATGAGGTTGAGGCGGACGGAGGTCTCACCGGCGTGGGCGGCGTCCTTGGTGTGCATGTCGGTGCAGAAGCCGCAGCCGTTGATCTGGCTGGCGCGGATCTTGACGAGTTCCTGGGTCGTGGCGGGGAGAGGGGAGTCGCTGACCACCTTGCCGGCGGCGTTGACGGAACGCAGGAACTTGCCGGCGACGGGGTTGGCGAAGAGGTTCAGTCGGGCGTTCATGGGGTGCTCCCTCGTGGTTCGTCGGTGCCTTTCGCTGGTCTGACGGACCCGGGGTGACCGGTGTGACAGGTGGCCGATGTGACCTGCGTCACGAGGGCCTGGGGTGGCCCCGCCCCTCGACTGCCCCGGCCCTGCGCGGCTGAGGTCCGCCAAGTCGCCTGACTGTGCGGCGACTTGGAGTGCTGTCCTGAGGGGTTGTCAGTGCAATTTCACATTACTATGTTACAGCTCACATTGCAGTGGCATGCACGCCTCAAGGTAGCCACTCCCCACACCGAGGAGCCGCAGGTGTTCCACACGTCACGCCTGTTCCCGCCCCGGCGCAGATCGCTGCGCGCCGCTTTGCTCGCGGCAGCCGTCACCACCGCCCTGCTCGGCACGGCCAACGCCCCCACCGCCCAGGCGCACGAACGCACGGAGGTCACCCCTCACGCGGTCACTCCCGCCGGTCCGTCGCACGACGACGTGGCCCGCCTCGGCACCGCTCCGAGGCCCCGCACCTTCGCCGAGACCGCCCCCGGCGCCCGTCGTGCCGACGGCCGCGTCCCCGGCCCGGTGACGAAGCCCCTGTCGCCGGCCGCCGCCTGCACCCTGGACGACGTCACCCGCCTCGACCCCGAGCGCTTCGCCGACTTCCTCGCCGAACCGGCCGTCACCGCCGACGGCTGTCTGCGCACCCTCCTGTGGGCCTGGGACGCCCGGCTCGCGCCCGTCATGGACGACGCCCACGTCCAGGCCGTCGCCCGCCGTGCCGCCACTCTCGCCGCAGGCCACGACGGCCGCGACTCCAGCCACCTGCTGGAGATGTTCACCTACCTGCACGCCGTCGTGTACCACGACTTCTCGCGCGACGAGATAGACGTCAGCGACGCGCCCACCCAGGAGGCCATGCGGCGGGCGGTGTACTACTTCGGCACCGCCCCGCACACCTTCGACGCCACCCGTACCAACGCCGAGACCCTGCGCGAGGCCCTCTACACCGGCAGCGCCCCCGGTCTGCGCCAGTCCCAGCCCGGCCTGATCCGCAAGGTGCTGGCCACGCTCGACCGGTACCACACGGACACCTACGCCGACCCCTCCTGGGGCGGCGTCGTGCTCGCCGCGCTCAGCGTCAACTACCTCGGCCTCTACGAGGGCAACCACGACACCGCCTTCCAGGCCGTCGTCGCCCGCGACGACGCCTACCGGGACGCCTTCCGCCGGTTCGCCGGATACACCCACCTCAAGGGCACGCCCAACGAGTGGGCCGTACGGGACGCCCTGTCGGAGTACGGGCGCTTCGGCGTCGTCGCCTCCCTGCGCGAGAGGATCGTCTCCGGCCTCGGCGCGCTGCTCACCCCCGTGACCGACACCTGGGGCCGCGGCAGCGCCCCCTGGGCGAAGGTCGTGTCCTGGCTCGGCTCTTACGGCGCCTGCAAGCCGTACGCCGTGTGCAAGGACGACATCGAGCGGCAGCTGTTCCCGTACACCTACAGCTACGACAACGGCGCCCTGAAGGTCCGCACCGCCCTCGACCGCGCCACCGTCGACCAGCTCTACTACGCGAGCAAGCAGGTCAAGGCGCAGTTCCTGCGCGTGCTCGGCACCCAGGCGCCGCTGGCCGAGGACACCAACGGCGTCCTGACGATCGTGCTGTACGCCTCCCGCGCCGACTACGAGAACTACCACCCGCTGCTCACCGGCATGGACACGAACAACGGCGGCATCTACATCGAGCAGGGCGCGACCTTCTACACCTACCAGCGGCGCGTCCCGCAGGACTCGCGGCTCACGCTGGAGGAGCTGTTCCGCCACGAGTACGTGCACTACCTCAACGGCCGCTGGGCGGTGCCCGGTTACTTCGGTGAGGGCCCCTGGTACCAGGGTGACCGTACGACGGCGATGGACGAGGGCACCGCGGAGTTCTTCGACGGCTCGACCCGCGCCGGCGGCATCGCCGTGCGCAAGTCCCTGGTGCGGGGCGTCATCGCGGACACCGCTAACGGCACACCGCGGATGAGCGTCGACCGGCTCCTGCACGCCACCTACGACGGCGACGGCTTCCGTTTCTACGACTACGCCGGCACGTTCTTCGAGTACCTGTGGAGCGAACACCCCTCCCTGCTGCGCGAGATGTACCGGTACCTGCGGGCCGACGACCCGGCCGGCTTCGACGCCTGGCGTGCCCGCACGGGGCGCGACGACGCGGTCCAGCAGGGCTACGACGCCTTCCTGGACCGGCAGATCGCGCACGTCGACGGCCTGTACGTGCCCGACACCACCTACACGCCGGACGGCGGGCTGCGCGAATCCACGGCCGACGCGGTGCGCACCGCCTTCGCCGCCGCCACCTTCACCGACCCCGCCTGCACGGCGAACGGCGACCCGGGCATGCCCCGGTTCGTCTGCACCGGCCGCATCACCGCCCGGCTCGCCGACGCGGGCAGCGCCGACCGGGTCTTTCAGGACATGTCCGCCACCGTCGACCGCTTCCTGCTCGACCGGGCCGCGTCCGCCTCGCCCAACCTCGCCGACATGAACTGCACCTTCGGCGAGGTGGAGATCTGGGCCGACCGCACGGCCGGCACCGCGGACTTCGCCTGCGAAGGCCCGCTGCGCCGCTGATCGCACCGGGGCTACGGACCCTTGTGAGGCTCAGTACCATGTGAAATATTACTGAGGTGCCCACGAAAGAGCCCGCACCTCTGGACGCCGTGATCGTCGGCGCCGGAGCGGTCGGGGCGGCGTGCGCGTACTACGCCACCCGCGCCGGCCTCTCCGTCGCGGTCGTCGACCGCGGACCCGTCGCCGGCGGCACCACCGGAGCCGGCGAGGGAAATCTCCTCGTCTCCGACAAGGAGGCGGGACCCGAGCTCGAACTCGCCCTGCTCTCCATCCGTTTGTGGCGCGAACTCGCCGCCGCCCTCCCACCGGAGGGCGCCGTCGAACACGAGCTCAAGGGCGGTCTCGTCGTCGCACCCGACGAGACCGCCCTCACCGCACTGCGCGCCTTCGCCGCCGGTCAACGTGCGGCCGGCGTCCAGGCGTACGAGATCAGTGCCCGGGAACTGCCCGAACTGGAACCCGAGTTGGCCCCAGGTCCGGCCGGTGGCTTCCACTACCCGCAGGACGCGCAGGTACAGCCCGCCAAGGCCGCGGCCGCCCTGCTGCGCGCCGCCCGCCGCCAGGGCGCTCGCGTCCGGCTCGGCGAGGAGGTCACCGCCGTCCTCACCGACGCCCGCGGCGCCGTACGCGGCGTCCGCACGCCGCGCGGCGACCTGCACGCCCCCGCCGTCGTCAACGCCGCCGGCACCTGGGGCGGCCACCTCGCCGCACTCGCCGGCACCCACCTGCCCGTGCTGCCGCGCCGCGGTTTCGTCCTCGTCACCGAACCGCTGCCGCCCGGTCTGATCCGCCACAAGGTGTACGCCGCCGACTACATCGCCGACGTCGCCAGCGACTCGGCCGCTCTGCAGTCCTCCGCCGTCGTCGAGGGCACCCCCGCCGGGACCGTCCTCATCGGCGCCACCCGCGAGCGCGTCGGCTTCGACCGCAGCCTGTCCACCGAGGCCCTGCGCCGCCTGGCGAGCCAGGCCACCGCCCTCTTCCCCGCCCTGGCCGACGTGCACGCCCTGCGCGCCTACTGCGGCTTCCGCCCCTACCTGCCCGACCACCTGCCCGCGATCGGCCCCGACCCCCGCGTCCCCGGCCTCCACCACGCCTGCGGACACGAGGGCGCGGGCATCGGCCTCGCCCCGGCCACCGGCCTGCTCGTCGCCGCCGCGCTCACCGGCGCCGAACCGCCCGTGCCGATCGAGCCGTTCCGCCCCCACCGCTTCCCCCCGCCGGACGCCACCCCAGGAGCCCCCTCATGAGCCGCGTGCCGCGCACCCCGCTCGGCCTGGTGCGGGCCGAGCCCGAACCGCCGTACACCTTCACCTTCGACGGCCGCACCCTCACCGCCCTGCCCGGGCAGAGCCTGGCCGCCGCCCTCTGGTCCGCCGGCATCCTGTCCTGGCGCACCACCCGGGGCACCGGGGCGCCGCGCGGAGTGTTCTGCGGGATCGGCGTCTGCCACGACTGCCTCGCCACCGTCAACGGCCGCCCCAACCAGCGCGCCTGCCTGGTCGCCGTACACCCCGGGGACACGGTCACCACCCAGGAGGGCACCGGCCATGACACCGACCGCTGACCTCGCCGTCGTCGGCGCGGGGCCCGCCGGGCTCGCCGCCGCCGTCCGGGCCGCCGATCTCGGACTGAGCGTCACCCTGCTGGACGCGGGGGAGCGGCCCGGCGGCCAGTTCCACCGGCACCCTGCGCCGGGCCTGCGCGCCTCCCGCCCCCAGGCCCTGCAGCGCGGTGGGCGGGACTTCACCGGGCGGCTGCGGCGGCTGGACGGCGACCGTCTGACCCACCTGCCCCGCCATCACGTGTGGACCGTGGTCCGCGCGGGCGCGCACTGGCGGCTGCACGCCGTCGCCGGAGGCGACGAGACGCCCGCCACCGTCGAGGCGCGCGCCGTCCTGCTCGCCACCGGCGCCTATGAGCGTCAACTCCCCTTCCCTGGCTGGACGTTGCCGGGAGTCGTCGGCGCGGGCGGTGCGCAGGCCATGCTCAAGTCCCACCTGGTGCTGCCCGGCCGGCGGATCGTCGTCGCCGGCAGCGGCCCCCTGCTGCTCGCCGTCGCCGGGTCACTGGCCGCCGCGGGCGTCCGCGTCCCCGCCGTCGTCGAGGGCGCCGACCACACCGCGTACGCCCGCACCCTGCCCGCCCTGCTGCGCAACCCCGCCAAGCTCGCCGAAGGCGCCCTGTACGGCGCCGGTCTGCTGCGGCACGCCACCCGGCTGCTGTCCCGGCACGCCGTCACCGCCGCCCACGGAACGGCCCGCGTCGAGGCCGTCACCGTGACCCGGCTCGACCACGACTGGCGGCCCGTGCCCGGCACCGGGCGGCGCATCCCCTGCGACGCGGTCGCCGTCGGGCACGGGCTCGTCCCGCAGCTCGACCTCGTCACCGCCCTCGGCTGTGCCACCGGCCTGACCCCGGACGACACCCCGGCCGTGGTCGTGGACGCCGGGCAGGCCACCTCCGTGCCCGGTGTGTGGGCCGCGGGGGAGTCGTGCGGGGTGGGCGGGGCCGATCTCGCGCTCACCGAGGGCGAGATCGCCGCCGACGGCGTCGCCCACGCCCTGCGCGGCACCCCGCGCGACGCCCGCCGCACCGCCGCGCTCACCCGGCGCCGGGCCCGGCTGCGCGCCTTCGCCGACGCGATGGCCGCCGCCCACCGGCCGGGGCCCGGCTGGGCCGACTGGCTCGACCCCACCACCGAGGTGTGCCGGTGCGAGGAGGTCACCGCCGGACGGATCCGCACGGCCGTCACCGAGTACGGCGCCCAGGACGCCCGCAGCGTCAAGCTGCTCACCCGCGCCGGGATGGGCTGGTGCCAGGGGCGGATGTGCGGACAGGCCGTCGCACGGCTCGCCGGTGCACCCCCGGCCGCGGACCGTCGCCCGCTGTCCTGCCCGGTGCCCCTGCGGCACCTGGCCGCGCTGCCCGTCAGCCCCCCTTCACCCAGCGAGGAGTCCGAAGCATGACCGCACCCGACACCCGTACCCGCCCCTGGCACGGCGTCATGGTCGCCACCACCCTGCCGCTGCGCGACGACCTCTCCGTCGACTACGACGCCTACGCGCAGCACGTCGCCGACCTGATTGCGGCCGGCTGCGACGGCGTGGTCCCCAACGGCTCCCTCGGCGAGTACCAGACCCTCACCGACGACGAACGCGCCCGCGTGGTCCGCGTCGCCGTGGAGGCGGCCGGCGACGGCGCCCGGGTGATGCCCGGCGTGTCCGCGTACGGCAGCGCCGCCTCCCGCCGCTGGGCCGAGCAGGCCGCCGAGGCCGGCTGCGGCTCCGTCCTGCTGCTGCCGCCCAACGCCTACCGCGCCGACGACGCCACCGTCCGCGCCCATTACGCCGAGGTCGCCCGAGCCGGGCTGCCGGTCGTCGCCTACAACAACCCCCACGACACCCGGGTCGACCTCGTTCCCGCCCTGCTCGCTCACCTGCACGCCGACGGACACGTCGTCGCCGTCAAGGAGTTCAGCGGCGACGTCCGCCGCGCCTACGAGATCGCCGAACTGGCCCCGGGACTGGACCTGCTCGTCGGCGCCGACGACGTCCTGCTCGAACTCGTCCTGGCCGGCGCCGTCGGCTGGATCGCCGGCTACCCCAACGCCCTGCCCGGCGCCTGCCTCACCCTCCACCGGGCCGCCGTCGACCGCGACCTCGACCTCGCCGTGCCGCTCTACCGCGCCCTGCACCCGCTGCTGCGCTGGGACTCCAGGACCGAGTTCGTACAGGCCATCAAGGCGTCCATGGACATCGCCGGCCGGCCAGGCGGCCCCACCCGGCCGCCCCGCTCCCCGCTCACCGGGGAACAGGCCGCCGCCGTCCGCGCCGCCACCGAGAAGGCCCTCGCCGAGGGCCTCGACTGACCGCCGCCCGACCGACGTCCAAAGGACCCGCGATGCGCACCCGACACGTCTACCACGCCGTCGACTCGCACACCGAGGGCATGCCCACCCGGGTGATCACCGGCGGCATCGGGGTGCTGCCCGGCGACACCATGGCCGCGCGCCGCCGCCACCTGGTCGATCACCTCGACCACGTCCGCACCCTGCTGATGTACGAGCCACGCGGCCACTCCGCGATGAGCGGCGCGATCCTGCAACCGCCCACCCGCCCGGACGCCGACCACGGCGTGCTGTTCATCGAGGTGTCGGGCGCGCTGCCGATGTGCGGACACGGCACGATCGGGGTCGCCACGGTGCTCGTCGAGACCGGGCTGGTGCCGGTCGTGGAGCCGGTGACCACGGTCCGGCTGGACACCCCCGCCGGGCTCGTCACGGTCGAGGTGCGGGTGACGGACGGCGTCGCGAAGGAGGTGACGCTCACCAACGTGCCGGCGTTCTGCGTGGCCCTGGAGCGGGTGGTGGAGGTGCCCGGGTACGGCGCCGTCGGGTACGACCTCGCCTACGGCGGGAACTTCTACGCCTTCGTCTCGCTGGACGCGCTCGGGCTGCCCTTCGACCGGGGGCGCAAGGACGAGCTGCTGGCCGCCGGGCTCGCGATCATGGACGCGGTGAACGCGTCCCCGGACCGGCCGGTGCATCCGGAGCACCCGGAGATCGCCGGGCTCAAGCACGTGTATCTGATCGCGACCGGCTCCGACGCGAAGCACTCGCGGCACGCGATGGCCATCCACCCCGGCTGGTTCGACCGCTCGCCGTGCGGCACCGGGACCTCGGCGCGGATGGCGCAGCTGCACGCGCGTGGTGAGCTGGCGCTCGGCGCGGACTTCGTGAACGAGTCGTTCATCGGGACGCGGTTCGTGGGACGCCTGGTCGGCCGGACCACCGTCGGGGGGCTGCCGGCAGTGGTCCCCACGGTCACCGGGCGGGCCTGGATCACGGGCACGGCGCAGTACTTTCTGGACCCGGACGATCCGTTCCCGGCGGGTTTCCTACTCTGAGGTGCCGCGAAGTGAACTGATCGCAGCCGATCGCGGTCCCGCAGTCCCGCAGTACCCGTAGCCGTGGAGGCAGACCATGGGTGGCCACCTGAAGCAAGCCAACCTCATCACCGCGCAGGAACGCCTGCGCGACCAGGTGGCCCACGCGCTGCGCGCCGCGCTGATCTCCGGTGAGCTGCAGCCGGGGCGGGTGTACTCGGCGCCGGCGCTGGCCTCCGACTTCGGGATCTCGGCGACTCCGGTGCGGGAGGCGATGCTCGACCTGGTCCGTGAGGGGCTGGTCGAACCCGTGCGGAACAAGGGGTTCCGGGTGACCGAGGTCAGTGCGCGGGATCTCGACCAGTTCAGCGAGCTGCGGGCGCTCATCGAGGTGCCGACGGTGGGGGCGGTGACGCGGTCCGCTCGGCGCGAGGAGCTGGAGGCGCTGCGGTCGGTGGCCGAGGAGATCGTGGCCAGCGCGCGCGAGCACGACCTGATCGGGTATCTGGACGCCGACCGGCGCTTCCATCTGTCGCTGCTGGGGCTGCACGGCAACGAGCGGCTGGTCGAGACGGTGGGGGACCTGCGCAAACGGTCCCGGTTGTACGGGCTGACGGCTCTTGACGCGCGGGGGATGCTGGTGCCTTCGGCGGAGGAGCATGTGGAGTTGCTGGATCTGATGCTGGCGGGGGATGCGGGGGCGGCGGAGGCGGTGATGAGCCGGCATCTGGGGCATGTGCGGTCGCTGTGGGCTGAGGGGGTGTGACGGGCGGCCGTCCTGTGTCTGCGGGTTGCGTCGTGGCTGGTCGCGCAGTTCCCCGCGCCCCTTGTATGCCTGCGGTTGCCCGTTGCTGCCCGGTGGGTGGCTGGTGTAGCGCCTTCTGTTGTCTGTGAGTCGGGGCCGGGGCGGGGGGTGTCCGTCCTCGGTCCGGCCGCCCGTCACCGACGACGGCACCCTTTCCCGGTGCCGGCCGCTGCGGGCGGACACCCCCCACCCCGTCCCCTCCCCGCCGTCGGCGACTGCCTCCGGTGGTAGCTGCGGGCAGTCGTGCCTCCCCCAAGCTCTTCGAGCAGGGGGACCCCCAGGGCGGCACGGGTGGGCTGGGGCGGGCACCTCGCAGAGGCCGGTCCACGCACCCCCGCCTTGTCGGCGCCCGGCGGCAGCCACCCCGCTGAACTCCTCCGCGGGTGCGGCTAGGCTCGGGCCAGTACGACAAGAAGGAGGCCGGAGATGACGGCGCCCGGGCGCAGGAGCAGTACCTTTTCGCGGCTGCTGCGGCACGGATTCACCGACCCGTCCGCCGCCGAAAGCCTCCTGGAGGGCGTCGGCCTCGCCCTCGTCCGCACCGACCCGGTTCTGCTGGAAGCCCTCGGCGCCACCGCCGATCCCGATCTCGCCCTGCAGGGTTTCGCCCGTCTGCTGGAGGCGCAGCCCGATGCCGCGGGCCGCCGGGAACTGCTCGACACGGTGATAGCGGCAAAGCCGCTGCGGGACCGGCTGCTGGGCGTGCTGGGCGCGTCGGCGGCGCTGGCCGATCACCTCGCCCGGTATCCGCGGGACTGGCAGGCCCTGGTCACCTATGAGCCGTCCGACCTGCACCCCGGCCTCGTGGAGTTCGAGCACGGTCTGGAGGAGGCCGTCGACCCCGTCTCGCTGCGCGTCGCCTACCGCCGCTGTCTGCTGTCCATCGCCGCCCGCGACGTGTGCGGCACCACGGACGTCGCCGAGGTCGCCGCCGAGCTGGCCGATCTGGCCACCGCGACGCTGCGCGCGGCCCTGGCCATCGCGAAGGCGTCGGCTCCCGAGGACGCCGCCGCCTGCCGGCTCGCGGTGATCGCGATGGGCAAGTGCGGCGGACACGAGCTGAACTACGTCTCCGACGTCGACGTCATCTTCGTCGCGGAGGCGAGCGAGGGGACCGACGAGGGCAAGGCCCTGAAGGCCGCGGCCAGGCTCGCCTCGCATCTGATGCGGATCTGTTCCGAGACCACCGTCGAGGGGTCCATCTGGCCCGTCGACGCCAATCTGCGGCCCGAGGGGCGCAACGGCCCGCTGGTGCGGACCCTGGCCAGCCATCTCGCGTACTACCAGCGCTGGGCGAAGACCTGGGAGTTCCAGGCCCTGCTGAAGGCCCGGCCGGTCGCTGGTGACGACGAGCTGGGGCGGGCGTACATCGAGGCGCTGGAGCCGCTGGTCTGGCAGGCCGCCGAGCGGGAGAACTTCGTCGCCGACGTGCAGAAGATGCGGCGGCGGGTCGTCGAGAACATTCCCGTGGCCGAGGTGGAGAGGGAGCTGAAGCTCGGGCCCGGCGGGCTGCGCGACGTCGAGTTCGCCGTGCAGCTCCTGCAGCTGGTGCACGGGCGCGCCGACGCCTCCCTGCGCAGCGGTACGACGCTGGACGCGCTGCAGGCGCTCGCGGCGGGCGGCTATGTCGGGCGGGCGGACGCCATGCAGCTCGATGAGGCCTACCGGTTCCTGCGGTCCATGGAGCACCGGATCCAGTTGTTCCGGTTGCGCCGCACCCATCTCGTTCCCGAGGACGATGCCGATCTGCGGCGGATCGGGCGGTCACTGGGGCTGCGCACGGACCCGGTGACCGAGCTGACCCGTGAGTGGAAGCGGCACTCCGGGGTCGTACGACGGCTGCACGAGAAGTTGTTCTACCGGCCGCTGCTCGACGCGGTCGCCCAGCTCGCGCCGGGGGAGGCACGGCTGAGCGCCACGGCGGCCCGGGAGCGGATGATCGCCCTGGGGTACGCCGATCCGGCCGCCGCGCTGCGGCATCTGGAGGCGCTGGCGTCCGGCGTCACCCGCAAGGCAGCCATCCAGCGGACGCTGCTGCCGGTCCTGCTCGGGTGGTTCGCGGACTCCGCCGACCCGGACGCGGGGCTGCTGGGCTTCCGCAAGGTGTCCGACGCGCTGGGGAAAACCCCCTGGTACCTGCGGTTGCTGCGGGACGAGGGCGCGGCCGCGGAGAACCTGGCGCGGGTGCTGTCCGCCGGGCGTCTGGCCCCCGACCTGCTGATGCGGGCTCCGGAGGCCGTGGCGCTGCTCGGCGACGGGGACGGTGGCGGGCTCGCGCCGCGCTCCCGGGCCCATCTGGAGCAGGAGATCCTCGCGGCGGTGGGGCGCGCCGAGAACGCCGAGCAGGGCGTCACCGCGGCCCGTGGCGTGCGCCGCCGGGAGCTGTTCCGGACCGCTGCCGCCGACATCGTCGGTTCCTACGGCACCGAGACGCAGTCCGCCGAGGCCGACCAGGGCGCCCTCGTGGACCGGGTCGGCGGCGCCGTCTCCGATCTGACGGCCGCCACCATCGCCGGCACCTTGCGGGCCGTCGTGCGCGAGGGGTGGGGCGACACGCTGCCCACGCGGTTCGCCGTCATCGGCATGGGACGCTTCGGCGGACACGAGCTGGGCTACGGCTCCGACGCCGACGTGCTGTTCGTGCACGAGCCGCGGGACGGCGTCGACGAGACGGAGGCCGGCGCGGCGGCGAACAAGGTCGTCGCCGAGATGCGGCGGCTGCTGCAGATCCCGCACTCCGACCCGCCGCTGCTGATCGACGCCGATCTGCGCCCGGAGGGCAAGTCCGGGCCGCTGGTGCGCACCCTGAAGTCGTACGAGGCGTACTACCGCCGCTGGTCCCTGACGTGGGAGTCGCACGCGCTGCTGCGGGCCGAGCCGGTCGCCGGGGACGAGGAGCTGGGGCGCCGGTTCGTCGAGCTGATCGATCCGCTGCGGTACCCGGCGGGCGGGCTCGGCGAGGACGCCGTACGGGAGATCCGGCGGCTCAAGGCGCGGATGGAGTCCGAGCGGCTGCCGCGCGGCGCCGATCCCAAGCTGCACACCAAGCTCGGCCCGGGCGGGCTGTCCGACGTGGAGTGGACGGTGCAGGTGCTGCAGCTGCGGCATGCCCGGGAGATTCCGGGGCTGCGCACCACCCGGACCCGCCAGGCCCTCGCCGCGGCCCTGGACGCCGGGCTGCTGTCGGCCGAGGACGCGGAGATCCTGGACGAGGCGTGGGTGCTGGCCACCCGGGTGCGCAACGCGGTCATGCTGGTGCGCGGGCGGGCCGGGGACACGTTCCCCACGGAGAGCCGCGAACTGGCGGCCGTCGGGCGTTATCTCGGATACGGCCCCGGGCGCGTCGGGGACATGCTCGATGCCTACCGGCGTACGACGCGCCGGGCGCGCGGCGTCGTCGAGGAGCTGTTCTACGGCGCTTAGGCCCCATCTAACGGCCGGCCGGTACCGGTTCCCGCGCTGCCTTGACGGCCACCTGCCTCGGCAGGGCGTACGGCAGCGTGCCGTACCACAGCCGTGCCACCGTGTAGCCGAAGGCCAGGCACAGGACGCCGCCCACCGCGTCCAGCCAGAAGTGGTTGGCCGTGGCCACGATGACCAGCAGGGTCGCCGCCGGGTAGAGCAGGCCGAGGACGCGCGCCCAGGGGGTCCTGGCGAGGGCGAAGATCGTCAGGCCGCACCACAGGGACCAGCCGATGTGCATCGACGGCATCGCCGCGTACTGGTTCGACATGTGCTTCAGGTCGCCGGAGGCCATCGAGCCCCACGTCTGGTGGACCATGACGGTGTCGATGAAGTGGCTGCCGGTCATCAACCGCGGTGGCGCGAGCGGATACAGATAGTAACCGACCAGGGCCACACCGGTCGTGGCGAACAGGACCAGCCGGGCCGCGCCGTAGCGCCCCGGATGGCTGCGGTACAGCCAGACCAGCACGCCGACGGTCACGATGAAGTGCAGGGTGGCGTAGTAGTAGTTCATGCCGATGATCAGCCAAGTCGCCGAGTTCACGGCATGGTTGACGGACTGCTCGAAGGCGACGCCGAGGTGGTGCTCCAGCGCCCAGATCCAGTCGGCGTTGCGCAGCGCCTGCCCGCGCTGCTCGGGGACGGCGTTGCGGATCAGCGAGTACGTCCAGTAACTCACCGCGATCAGCAGGATCTCGAACCAGAGCCGCGGGGCCCGCGGGGCGCGCAACCGGCCGAGCGGGCCTGTCCGCGAAGCGGCCGTGACGGACTGCGGGAGCGCCTCTTCGCGGCCTTCCGGGGTCGTCACGATCGTCTCACCCATGAGCACGAATTCTGCCAGAAAAGCCTTGTGCGACCGATCATCCTCCGGTCGGGTCCAAAGCGCACCTTCTCCACCCTGCGGACGATTTGGCCGCCGGAGCTCCCCTACGGGCGGTTTCGGTCGCCCGGCGCCGAGGCGGTGGAGCCGCGCACCACCAGTTCCGGCATGAACACGAACTCGCTGTGCGGAGCGGGGGTCCCCCCGACCTCCTCCAGCAGGGTGCGCACGGCCGCCTGGCCCATCGCCGGGACCGGCTTGCGGACCGTCGTCAGGGGCGGGTCGGTGAAGGCGATCAGCGGCGAGTCGTCGAAGCCCACGACGGAGATGTCCTTCGGGACCTCCAGGCCCCGCTGGCGGGCCGCGCGTATGGCGCCGAGCGCCATCATGTCGCTGGCGCACACCACGGCCGTGCAGTCGCGGTCGATCAGCGCGGTCGCGGCCGCCTGACCGCCCTCCAGCGTGTACAGGGAGTGCTGGACCAGCTCCGTCTCGATCACGTCCGGCGCGAGGTCCAGCTGGTCCTGCATGGCCCGCACGAACCCCTCGATCTTGCGCTGGACCGGCACGAACCGCTTGGGGCCGAGGGCCAGGCCGATCCGGGTGTGGCCGAGCGAGGCCAGGTGCGTCACCGCGAGCGCCATCGCGGCGCGGTCGTCGGGGGAGATGAACGGCGCCTGCACCTTGGGCGAGAAGCCGTCCACGAGCACGAACGGCACACCCTGGGCGCGCAGCTGCTCGTAGCGCTGCATGTCGGCGGTGGTGTCGGCGTGCAGCCCGGAGACGTAGATGATGCCGGCCACTCCGCGGTCGACGAGCATCTCGGTCAGTTCGTCCTCGGTGGAGCCGCCCGGGGTCTGGGTGGCGAGCACGGGGGTGTAGCCCTGGCGGGTCAGTGCCTGGCCGATGACCTGGGCCAGGGCCGGGAATATGGGGTTCTCCAGCTCGGGCGTGATCAGCCCGACGAGGCCCGCGCTGCGCTGCCGCAGCCGCACGGGGCGTTCGTAGCCGAGTACGTCGAGCGCGGCCAGCACGGACTGGCGGGTGGTGGCGGCGACGCCGGGCTTCCCGTTGAGGACGCGGCTGACGGTCGCTTCGCTCACCCCCGCCTGCGCAGCGATGTCCGCAAGCCGTGTGGTCACGGCACCGGACTGTACCGGCCGGATGCCGCCTTGCACACCGACCGGGCGCCGGGGGCGGGCCGTCGGACGTCCCGCGGTGGGCTGCTGCGTCATCGCGCTCCCTTGTGCAATCGGTGGCAAGAGCTTGCAGAGTCTTTCACAGGGCGGCCCCGCCCCGCGCAACCCGCGTAAACAACAGTCTCACAGCGGTCTCATGTCGGTCGAGGCCCGATCACGCCCGGGTAACTTCGGAGATGTCTTGCACAATTTTGCTGCAAGGTCTTTCGTGACGCTTACATGGCTGTTACGTTCACGTCGCCCGACGGCGAGCAACGGCGCAGTCGGCACCACTCGGGCTTTCACCTCAAGGAGAACTCATGCGGCGTGGCATAGCGGCCACCGCGCTGGCGGCGTCCCTCGCGCTGGCGGCGACGGCCTGCGGCGGCAGCGACAGCGGCGACAAGGCCGACGGGCCGGTCACCATCACCTGGTGGGACACCTCCAACGCCACCAACGAGGCCCCGACGTACCAGGCCCTCATCAAGCAGTTCGAGGCGGCGAACAAGGACGTCAAGGTCAACTACGTCAACGTCCAGTTCGACCAGGCCCAGAACAAGTTCGACACCGCCGCCGGCTCCAAGGGTGCTCCCGACGTGCTGCGCTCGGAGGTCGGCTGGACCCCGGCCTTCGCCAAGAAGGGCTACTTCCTGCCGCTGGACGGCACCGAGGCCCTCGCCGAGAAGGACAAGTTCCAGGCGAGCCTGATCCAGCAGGCCCAGTACGAGGGCAAGACCTACGGCGTGCCGCTGGTCACCGACACCCTCGCGCTCGTCTACAACAAGCAGCTCTTCGCCAAGGCCGGCATCACCGAGGCGCCCAAGACCTGGGACGACCTGAAGAAGGACGCCGCCACCGTCCAGGACAAGACCGGCGTCGACGGCTACTGGGGCTCCACCCAGGCCTACTACGCCCAGTCCTACCTCTACGGCGAGGACACCGACACGGTCGACGCCGCCGGCAAGAAGATCACCGTGAACTCGGCCGCCGCCAAGAAGGCCTACGGCACCTGGCTGAGCCTGTTCGACGGCAAGGGCCTGCACAAGGCCGACACCACCGCCGACGCCTACGCCCACATCCAGGACGCGTTCGTCAACGGCAAGGTCGCCGCGATCATCCAGGGCCCGTGGGAGATCACCAACTTCTACAAGGGCTCGGCCTTCAAGGACAAGGCCAACCTGGGCATCGCCACCGTCCCGGCCGGCTCCGCCGGCAAGGCCGGCGCCCCGACCGGCGGGCACAACCTGTCCGTCTACGCGGGCTCCGACGCCGCCCACCAGAAGGCCGCGCTGAAGTTCGTCAACTTCATGACCTCCGCGAAGACGCAGACGCAGATCGCGCTGAAGAACTCCACGCTGCCGACGCGCGACGACGCCTACACCGCCGAGGTCAAGGCCGACCCGGGCATCGCCGGCTACCAGACCGTCCTGCCCGCCGCCCAGCCGCGCCCGGCGCTGCCGGAGTACAGCTCCCTGTGGGGCCCGCTCGACACCGAGCTGCCCAAGATCGCCGCCGGCAAGGAGTCCCTGGACAAGGGCCTGAGCAACGCGGAGACCGCGATCGCCAAGCTGGTCCCGGACTTCAGCAAGTGACCCCGCGTGGCCGCCGGATCCCCCGTCTTGAGCGGGGGGAGGGATCCGGCGGCCACCGGTCTGCGCGCCGTACTCCCTGATCGTCTTCGAAGGTGTCGAGAACCATGACAGTCACCCAACGTCTCAAGCACGGCTACCAGAAGCACTGGTACGCCTACGCGATGATCGCCCCCGTGGCCGTCGTGCTCGGCGTCCTCGTGATCTATCCGCTGGTGTACGGCCTCTACCTCACGCTCACCGACGCCAACAGCCTCAACACCGCCCGGACGATCGGCGTCAACCACATCGACGCCGCCTACAAGTTCATCGGGCTGGACAACTACCAGGACATCCTCTTCGGCCCGACGGCGTACGACCGCTTCTGGTCGCACTTCATCTGGACGATCGCCTGGACCGCGCTGTGCGTCGCCCTGCACTACTCCATCGGCCTCGGCCTGGCGCTGCTGCTCAACCAGAAGCTGCGCGGACGCACCGTCTACCGGCTGCTGCTGATCGTCCCCTGGGCCGTGCCGACCTTCGTCACCGTCTTCGGCTGGCGGATCATGCTCTCCGACGGCGGCGTCGTCAACACCTTCCTCGACGCCCTGCACCTGCCCTCGCCGTCCTGGCTGGAGGACACCTTCTGGCAGCGGTTCGCCGCGATCATGGTCAACACCTGGTGCGGTGTGCCGTTCATGATGGTCTCCCTGCTCGGCGGCCTGCAGTCCATCGACGCCTCGCTGTACGAGGCCGCCGAGATGGACGGCGCGAGCCCCTGGCAGCGGTTCCGCTACGTCACCCTGCCCGGCCTGCGCTCGGTCAGCTCGACCGTGGTCCTGCTCGGCATCATCTGGACCTTCAACCAGTTCGCGGTGATCTTCCTGCTGTTCGGCGCGACCTCCGCGCCCGACGCCCAGATCCTCGTCACCTGGGCCTACTACCTCGGCTTCGGACAGCAGCCGCGTGACTTCGCCCAGTCCGCGAGCTACGGCATGCTGCTGCTGGCCATCCTGATCGTCTTCACCTCCTTCTACCGCCGCTGGCTGAACCGCAACGACCAGCAGCTCGCGATCTGAGGCAGGAGCCCTCCTCATGACCACGACCACAGTCGAGACCTCCGCCGCGGTGACCGAGAAGACCCCAACGGGCGCACCCCGCTCGGTGCGCGGCCGCGGCAGGCGCTCCCTCGCCGCCACCCTCGCCTCCCACGGCCTGCTGATCGCCGCGAGCGTGATCGCCCTCCTGCCGGTGGCCTGGCTGGTGTTCCTCTCCCTCGGCCCGGACAAGGACGACTATCTGCACCCCGGCCGGATCTGGGGGAAGATGACGCTGGACAACTACTCGTTCGTCATCCAGCACACCAGCTTCTTCGACTGGCTGAAGAGCTCCCTGATCGTCTCCCTCGGCACCACGGTGATCGGCGTCCTCGTCGCCGCCACCACCGGCTACGCCGTCTCCCGCATGCGCTTCCCGGGCTACCGCAAGTTCATGTGGGTCCTGCTGGTCACCCAGATGTTCCCGGTGGCCGTGCTGATGGTGCCGATGTACCAGATCCTGTCCGAGCTGCAGCTGATCGACAACTACCTCGGTCTGATCCTGATCTACTGCTCGACCGCGGTGCCGTACTGCGCCTGGCTGCTCAAGGGCTACTTCGACACCATCCCGTTCGAGATCGACGAGGCCGGACGCGTCGACGGCCTGTCCCCGTTCGGCACGTTCGCGCGGCTGATCCTGCCGCTCGCCCGGCCGGGCCTGGCGGTGGCCGGCTTCTACAGCTTCATCACCGCCTTCGGCGAGGTGGCCTTCGCCACCACCTTCATGCTCGACGACAGCAAGTACACCCTCGCCGTGGGCCTGCAGAGCTTCATCAGCGAGCACGACGCGCAGCGCAACCTCATGGCCGCCACCGCGGTCCTGATCGCGATACCCGTCTCCGTGTTCTTCTACCTCGTGCAGAAGAACCTCGTGACCGGCCTCACCGCCGGCGGCACCAAGGGCTGACGCTCCGTCAGCCCGCAGGTTCCCGCGCGTTCGGTCGCGCGGGCAGGCGGCCGCGGTGACTCTCCGACCCCGCTGTCACCGCGGCCGCCTCAACCCCCGGCCGCCGTACCCGCAAGCCCCATGACCGCACCTTCTTCACGCTTCAAGGACGCCATGACCCAGCACTCCGCCGACCCGGCACCGCACTCCGCCCTCGCCACGGTCGCCCAGCGCCGCGACTGGTGGCGCGAGGCGGTGATCTACCAGGTGTATCCGCGCAGCTTCGCCGACAGCAACGGTGACGGCATGGGCGACCTGGAGGGCGTACGCTCCCGCCTGCCGTACCTGCGCGACCTGGGCGTGGACGCCGTCTGGCTCAGCCCCTTCTACGCCTCCCCGCAGGCCGACGCCGGTTACGACGTCGCCGACTACCGGGCCGTCGACCCCATGTTCGGCAACCTCCTGGACGCCGACGCGCTGATCCGCGACGCCCACCAGCTGGGCCTGCGCATCATCGTCGACCTGGTGCCCAACCACTCCTCCGACCAGCACGAGTGGTTCAAGCGCGCCGTCGCCGAGGGCGCCGGCTCCCCGCTGCGCGAGCGCTACCACTTCCGCCCCGGCAAGGGGAAGAACGGCGAACTGCCGCCCAACGACTGGGAGTCCATCTTCGGCGGCCCGGCCTGGACGCGCGTGGCCGACGGCGAGTGGTATCTGCACCTCTTCGCGCCCGAGCAGCCCGACTTCAACTGGGACCACCCGGCCGTCGGCGACGAGTTCCGCTCCATCCTGCGCTTCTGGCTCGACATGGGCGTCGACGGCTTCCGCATCGACGTCGCCCACGGCCTGGTCAAGGCCGACGGCCTGCCCGACCTCGGCAGCCACGAGCAGCTGAAACTGCTGGGCAACGATGTCATGCCGTTCTTCGACCAGGACGGCGTGCACGCCATCTACCGGCAGTGGCGCACCATCCTCGACGAGTATGCGGGCGAACGCATCTTCGTCGCGGAGGCGTGGACCCCGACCGTCGAGCGCACCGCGAACTACGTCCGCCCGGACGAGCTGCACCAGGCGTTCAACTTCCAGTACCTGGCGACCGAGTGGGACGCCAAGGAGCTGCGCACGGTCATCGACCGCACGCTGGAGGCCATGCGCCCGGTCGGCGCCCCCGCCACCTGGGTGCTGTCCAACCACGACGTGACCCGGCACGCCACCCGCTTCGCCAACCCGCCCGGCCTCGGCACCCAGATCCGCACCGCCGGCGACCGGGCGCTGGGCCTGCGCCGGGCCCGCGCCGCCACGCTGCTGATGCTGGCGCTGCCCGGTTCGGCCTACGTCTACCAGGGCGAGGAGCTGGGCCTGCCGGACGTCGTCGACCTGCCCGACGAGGTGCGCCAGGACCCGGCGTACTTCCGCGGCGCGGGCCAGGACGGCTTCCGCGACGGCTGCCGGGTGCCGATCCCGTGGACCCGCACGGGATCGTCGTACGGCTTCGGCAGTGGCGGCAGCTGGCTGCCGCAGCCGGAGAACTGGGGCGAGCTGAGCATCGAGGCGCAGACCGGTGTGCCGGACTCGACCCTGGAGCTGTACCGCTCCGCGCTCGCCGCCCGCCGTGAGCACCCGGACCTCGGCGCCGGTGACGGTGTGGAGTGGCTGCGCGCCCCCGAGGGCGTTCTCGCCTTCCGCCGCGGCGACTTCGTCTGTGTCGCCAACACGACGGCGGAGTCCGTGACGACTCCGGCGTACGGCCGCGTGCTCCTCACCAGCGGTGAGGTGACCGAGGCCGACGGCGAGGCGAAGGTGCCGGCCGACACGACGGTGTGGTTCACGACCGCCTGACGGACCGGCCCGCAGACCGTCTGACGGCCCTTCGCAAGAATCTTCAACAACTTCCTCCGGCCCGCTGCCTTTTCAGGCAGCGGGCCTTTAACATCTGCGTCACCGCAAGTTTGCTGAAGGTTTCAGCAAGCTCTTACGCGGTTCCCCGCATGCCTTCAAGGACGAAGGAACCCCACAATGGCACGCAGAATCCTCGCCGGGGCCGCCGCACTTGCCGCGGCACTCGTCATGACTCCGGCCGCCGCACACGCCTCCCCGCCCGGCACCAAGGACGTCACGGCCGTCCTCTTCGAGTGGAAGTACGACTCGGTCGCCAAGGAGTGCACCAGCACCCTCGGCCCCGCCGGCTACGGCTACGTCCAGGTCTCCCCGCCCGCCGAGCACATACAGGGCTCCCAGTGGTGGACGTCGTACCAGCCGGTCAGCTACAAGATCGCCGGGCGGCTCGGTGACCGGACCGCCTTCCAGAACATGGTGAACACCTGTCACGCGGCCGGGGTGAAGGTGGTCGCCGACACGGTCATCAACCACATGTCGGCCGGCAGCGGCACCGGCACCGGCGGTTCGTCGTACAGCAAGTACAACTACCCGGGCCTGTACTCGTCGTACGACTTCGACGACTGCACCAGCCAGGTCAGCAACTACCAGGACCGCTGGAACGTCCAGCACTGCGAGCTCGTCGGCCTCGCCGACCTGGACACCGGCGAGCCCTACGTCCGCGGCGCGATCGCCGGGTACATGAACGACCTGCTCTCGCTCGGCGTGGACGGCTTCCGCATCGACGCGGCCAAGCACATCGACGCCGCCGACCTCGCGAACATCAAGTCCCGGCTGACCAACCCGTCCGCCTACTTCAAGCAGGAGGTCATCTACGGCGCGGGCGAGGCCGTCCAGCCGACCGAGTACACCGGCAACGGCGACGTCCAGGAGTTCCGCTACGCCTACGACCTCAAGCGCGTCTTCAACAACGAGAACCTCGCCTACCTGAAGAACTACGGCGAGGCCTGGGGGTACATGAACAGCTCGGTCGCGGGCGTCTTCGTCGACAACCACGACACCGAGCGCAACGGCTCCACCCTGAACTACAAGGACGGCGCCACCTACACCCTCGCCAACGTCTTCATGCTGGCGTACCCCTACGGCGCCCCCGACATCAACTCCGGCTACGAGTGGTCGGACGCGGACGCGGGCCCGCCGAACGGCGGCACGGTGAACGCCTGCTGGCAGGACGGCTGGAAGTGCCAGCACAAGTGGCCGGAGATCATCGGCATGGTCGGCTTCCGCAACGCCACCCGCGGTGAGGCCGTGACGAACTGGTGGGACAACGGCGGCGACGCGATCGCCTTCGGACGCGGAGCCAAGGGCTTCGTGGCCATCAACCACGAGTCGTACAGCCTGAGCCGCACCTACCAGACGTCCCTGCCGGCCGGGACGTACTGCAACGTCCAGAACAACACCCCGGTGACGGTGAACGGCTCCGGCCAGCTCACCGCCACCCTCGGCGCCAACACCGCCCTCGCCGTCTACGCGGGCAGGACCGGCTGCTGACCCACCTCCCGGCCGGGCCCACGGCGTCCTGCACCGCCGCCGTGGGCCCGGTGGGAGGCGCTGCCAAGCGGAGCAACAACGCGTGCGTGCGTCCCGACCAGGTCGGAGGCTGGCGTCATGAGCATCCGTCCGTGGGTCGTCGTCGAGGCGCCAGACGATCGCGGCCTTCGCCGGGTCACCGTCGGAGGCAGTCCCGCGGGCAGCGCCTGGTCGCTGCGCGAGTTGCGGAAACTGCTGGACCGTCTCGGTTACCCGGACGTCGACGTGGAGGACCCCGCCTCGGTGTGCTGGCGCGGAGGGGACAGCGGTACCTGGCCCGACCAGGCCGTCAGGCGGCGCGCGACCATGGTCGTCATGATGGCCGGGCTGCTCGCCTCCGGGACTCTCAATGCGATCATCGGCTGGCCGGACGCCTCCAGCGCCCTGACGTTCGCCCAGCGCATCACCGGGGCCGTACTCGTGCTGTCCGGCGTGGTCCAGGGCGCCGGGGCGGTCCTGGTGCCCGACCACTGGGGCCGGCGGGAGTTCAGGGCCTCCGGCGCGATCGTCCTGCTCGGCGCCTTCATCGCGCTGGCCATGGACACTCTGCTTTTCCTGCTGTGGCTGGAGGAGAAGGAGATCACGCCCTACCTGTTTGCCTTCCTGCCGCTGGGGTGCTGGGCGGTGTGGGCGTCCGTCCTGCTGATCAGGCAGAAAGCCTGGAAAGGGCTGCCGCGCCCCACTAAATTTGTGGCGGGATTTTACGCGACGGCTCTGCTGTCCGCGGTCAGCCTCGCGTACTCCACGCTGTACCAGCCCGCGACGGCTCCCATGCGTTTCTCCCTCAAGGCGGAATTCGGGAGGGCGCGCCAGGACCGTTCTCTCCCGTTCGTCCAGATTCCGCTGAAGCTCTCCGTGAAGAACACGGGGGAGGTGTCGGTGTACGTCATCGTCAACGACTTCTCCGTCTACGGCAGAACCGCCACGTATTCCGAGCACGGGGATTCGTCGGAGCGGGCGTGGAAGGAGAGCTTCGGTGAGGAGGAGGAGGCCGAGCGATACGTCGATCGGCTCTCATACCAGCGGCTGAGCAGCGGACGTCTGTACGAGCCCGGGGACGTGCTGGAGGCCGGGCAGGAGGACACCCGCGTGCACGTCCTGCAGATCCCCAGGGACGTGCCGTACGACCTGATCCACGTCGACCTGCAGGTCACCTACATGAGGAAGGACCGGGGCCGGATCGACGTGGAGCACTACCGGAAACCGTACGAGTCGTGGCGGCATCCCCGGTACGCCTGCCGCGCTCACGGGTGCCCCTCGGACACGCTCACCTACCTCGGCAGGGTGAGGCACGAGAACAACCTCGTCAACGTGACCCGGGCACCGCTTTATGTGACGGCGTTCTGGTCTCCGAGGGCTCGGCCGGTGTACTCCATTTCTTCTTTCCACTTCACGGGCGGCTGGATCGACAACGCCGCGCAGAAAAGAGAACTGAAGAAATTCGGAATCGCGACCCGGCATGCCGACGCCGAGGTGTCCGTCGCGGAGCTGCTGAGATTCATACCTGCTGCGCCGCGCTGAGCCAGCTGCCCGACTGGACGCCCGCTTCCTGGTCGAGCTGCACGGCCGCCTGGAGGCAGTCGAGTGCGCGAACGCCGAGTGACGAGTAAATGTCATTCGCCGGGAGCGAGTCGGCAAGCTGGGGGATCATCTGCTTGATGGCCAGCGCGGTGTCGGCGAGCGTGTGGTTCCGCAGTTGGGCGAACACGTCCAGGGAGGCGTTCTTCGTTTCCTCGGACTTCCAGAAGTCCTGGACGCCCTCGCTGTCCCAGGTGCCGGGGGTCAGGCTCTGCAGATCCTTGGCGAGGGTCGTGTCCGGAATGGATTCGAAGACGGAGTCGGTGCAGACCTTGGCCGCCTTGCCGAGCGGTTCGTCCGGCAGGCCCTGATCGACGATCGCCTTCTTCAGCTCCTTCTCCAGGCGGCGCTTCTTGTCCGCCGCCCCGGGGTCGCCGGGCTGTGACGCACTGGCCTCCTGCGCGCTGTCCGCGAGCCCTTTCCGCTCGTCCTCGGCGGTGTTCGGGTTGCTCGCGGTCTCCAGTGCGGTCGCCGCGAGCATCTGCGACGTCGGTTGAGCGCCGGCGAGGGCACCGGTTCTCCCCTCCTCGCTCGCCGTGCCCTCCTGCACGGACGACAACACGTTGTTCGCGCCCCCGACCAGGCTGTTCTCCACGTCCGGCGGCGTGTCCTGGTCGGCGACGACCTTCAGCACGGATGCCGACCTGGCCACGACCAGACCGAGCGTGCCACTCACGGGCGGTGTCTCCGCCCCCACCGCCGCGTCCAGGGCGGCGGCCACCCGCTGTACCAGCCCGGTCAAGCGGTCGCCTACCGCGGCGGGTGTCCCCGGGTCGGCGATCACCTCCAGTGCGGAGGCCGCCTGCTGTGCGCTGCGGACGGCCGCGTCACGCTCCTGCGGCGGGGTCTGCGTGTCGTTCACCGCCTGCAGCACGTCGGTCAGCTGCTCCACGCTCGGCACCAGCTCCTCGGGAACGTCGGCCTTCTTGTCCTCCAGGTCCGCCGCCAGGTTGCCGGCCTCGTCCTGCTGCTGCTTCAGGGCGGTGGAGGCCGATGAGCCGCCGTCGTCCGAACCGGACGGCGTCCCGGTGCCCGGTTCGCTGGGCGTGGGGTTGGCCGGCTGTGACGACGGGGAGGAAGCCGGCGCGTCCGGTTCCGGCGAGTCCGGTGTCGGCGCGGGAGGCGGTGTCGGGGACTGCTGTCCGTCCGAGGAGGGCGTCGGGGCCGGAGGCGTGGAGTCGGCTCCCACCGAGGAGGGGAGCCGGCCCGTCCCGGCCCCGCCGGGAGCCGCGGCCGCCGGGGGCGCCGGGCCCATGGTCAGCGCGAGCGCTGTGACCAGGGCGGATGCGCCGGTCAGAGGGAGGAGGGTGTGTCGCCGGGTGGTTCTCGTCATGGTGGATCCCGAGGGGGCTCGCACACGGTTTTGCGCCACACCAGCCACTCTTCCCCCATCCGGCGTACCCCGCAACGTCAGCGCGGCGCCCCGCCGGCCGGACGCGGCGCCCCCTTCGTGGTGGCGAGATCCGAGCTCCGAAAAAACCAGGTGAAAGTTCTTGCTGGGTGTTTCAGACCTCTTGCTGTAAGTCTTTCGTCGGCGATACGGTCCCCCGCGGGCGCCCGCAGCGCAGCCCGCGCCAAGACGCCGGGGTCGGACCCGAATGAGCCGCAAGCACAAGGAGTTTCCGCCTGTGATACCGAGATGGCCGGCGCCCGGGACGCGCCGCAGTGCACGGGGAAGGCGGGTCGCGGCCGTCACTGCCGCCGCCCTCGCGGCCGCGCTGGTGCAGCCGCTCGCCGCCCACGCCGATGCCCCGCCCCCGCCGCCCTCCGACGCGGCACTCGCCGCACAGCCCGCCCGGCACGACGCCACCCGCGAGCAGTTCTACTTCGTCATGCCGGACCGCTTCGCCAACGGCGACACCGCCAACGACCGCGGCGGCCTGACCGGTTCGCGCCTGACAACCGGCTACGACCCCACCGACAAGGGCTTCTACCAGGGCGGCGACCTCAAGGGGCTGACCGAGCGCCTCGACTACATCAAGGGCCTGGGCACCACCGCCATCTGGATGGCGCCCATCTTCAAGAACCGGCCCGTGCAGGGCACCGGCTCCAACGCCTCCGCCGGCTACCACGGTTACTGGATCACCGACTTCACCCAGGTCGACCCGCACTTCGGGACCAACGACGACCTCAGGACCCTCATCGCCCGGGCCCACGCCAAGGGCATGAAGGTCTTCTTCGACGTCATCACCAACCACACCGCCGACGTCGTCGACTACGAGCCCGCGTCCCACGACTACCTCTCCAAGGGCGCCTTCCCCTACCTCACCAAGGACGGCCGCCCCTTCGACGACGCCGACTACGCGGCCGGCGGCAAGGGCTTCCCGGCCGTGGACGCCGGCTCCTTCCCGCGCACCCCGAAGGTCACCGGCAACGTCAAGGTCCCGGCCTGGCTCAACGACCCGACGATGTACCACAACCGCGGCGACTCGACCTACGCCGGCGAGTCCGCCACCTACGGCGACTTCTCCGGCCTGGACGACCTGTGGACCGAGCGTCCCGAGGTCGTGAGCGGCATGGAGAAGATCTACGAGCGGTGGGTGAAGGACTTCGCCGTCGACGGCTTCCGCATCGACACCGTCAAGCACGTGAACACGGAGTTCTGGACCCAGTGGGCCACGGCACTGAACAAGTACGCGGCGCGGCACGGCCGTAAGGACTTCTTCATGTTCGGCGAGGTCTACTCCGCCGACACGTCCATCACGTCGCCGTACGTCACCCAGGGCCGGCTGGACGCGACCCTCGACTTCCCCTTCCAGGACGCGGCCCGCTCCTACGCCTCGCAGGGCGGCAGCGCACAGAAGCTGGCGAAGGTCTTCGCCGACGACTACAAGTACACGACCGACAAGGCCAACGCCTACGAGCAGGTCACCTTCCTCGGCAACCACGACATGGGCCGTATCGGGTCCTTCCTGAAGCAGGACAACCCCGAGGCCGCCGACGCCGAACTCCTCGCCAAGGACAGGCTCGCCAACGAGCTGATGTTCCTCAGCCGCGGCAACCCGGTCGTCTACTACGGCGACGAGCAGGGCTTCACCGGTTCCGGCGGCGACAAGGACGCCCGCCAGACGATGTTCGCCTCGAAGGTCGCCGACTACCTCGACGACGACGAGATCGGCACCGACCGCACCCACGCGAGCGACGCCTACGACACCTCCGCCCCGCTCTACCGGCAGATCAGCGCCCTGGCCGCGCTGCGCAGGGCCAACCCGGCGCTGACCGACGGCGTGCAGCAGGAGCGGTACGCCGCCGACGGGCCCGGCATCTTCGCCGTCTCCCGCACGGACGCCCGCACCGGCCAGGAGTACGTCGTCGCCTTCAACAACGCCGGCTCCGAACAGACGGCGACCTTCGCGACCGGCTCCGCCGGCATGGCGTACCGGGGGATCTACGGCGCCGACGGCACCCTCAGGACGGACGCCGACCGTAAGCTCACCCTCACCGTCCCGGCCGGTTCCGCCGTCGTCTACAAGGCGGCCGGCAAGCTCGCCGCCCCCGCCGCCAAGCCGGCCCTCACCCTCACGGCCCCCGCCCCCGGTGCCACGGGGACGGTGGACATCACCGCCGACGCCGGCGGCGGCGCGCTCGACCGCGTCGTCTTCGCCGCCCAGGTCGGCAACGCCAAGTGGCAGATCCTCGGTTCCGCCGACCACGCCCCCTACAAGGTCACCCAGACCCTCGGCAAGGACGTCCCGGCCGGCACCGCGCTGCGCTACAAGGCCGTCGTGATCGACTCCGCCGGACGCACCGCGAGTGCCACGGCGAGCAGCACCACCGGCACCCCGCCCGCGTCCGAGGTGCCCACCGCCTCCTCCCGCGACTACGCGATCGTGCACTACAAGCGGGCCGACGGCGACTACGCGAACTGGGGCCTGTACGCCTGGGGCGACCTCGCCGACGGCGAGGCGACGAACTGGCCGGCCAGCCACTCCTTCGCCGGCCGAGACGCCTACGGGGCCTTCGCCTACGTCAAGCTGAAGCCGGGCGCGTCGAATGTCGGGTTCCTGGTCATCGACAAGGACGGCAACAAGGACGTCTCCGCCGACCGGAGCATCGACGTCACCAAGACCGGCGAGGTGTGGATCGAGCAGGGGAAGACCGACGTCCTGACGGAAAGGCCCGCCTACCCGGCCCAGGACACCACCAAGGCGGTCGTCCACTACCACCGCGCCGACGGCGCGTACGACGGGTGGGGCCTGCACGTCTGGACGGGCGCCGCGAACCCCACCGACTGGTCCAAGCCGCTGCAGCCGGTGCGCACCGACGCCTACGGCGCCGTGTACGAGGTGCCGCTCGCGGCCGGTGCGACCAGCCTCAGCTACATCCTCCACAAGGGCGACGACAAGGACCTGCCCACCGACCAGTCCCTCGACCTCAAGACCAGCGGTCACGAGGTGTGGCTGCTGGCCGGGCAGGAGAAGTACCTGCTGCCGCAGCCGCAGGGCTCCTCCGCCGCGCTCGACCTGACCACCTCCAAGGCGGTCTGGATCGACCGGGACACCGTCGCCTTCAACGGCTCCGAGTCCGCCGCCTCCACCCAGCTGCTGTACTCCCGCGACGGCTCGATCACCGTCCGGGGTGGCGCGCTGACCAGCGACGACGAACGCTGGATCAGGCTGTCCAGGAGCACCCTGACCGACGCGCAGAAGGCGAGGTTCCCGCACCTGAAGGACTACACCGCCTACTCCGTCGACCCGCGCGACCGCGACCGGGTCCGTGAGGCCCTGTGCGGCCAGCTCGCCGTCTCCCAGCGCGCGGCGAACGGAGCCGTACTGGCCGCGACCGGCGTGCAGATCGCCGGCGTCCTGGACGACCTGTACCCGGGTGCGACCAAGGCCCACCTGGGCCCGACGTTCCGCGACGGGAAGCCGACGCTCGCCGTGTGGGCGCCGACGGCACAGAGCGTGTCGCTGGAGCTGGACGGCTCGCTCAAGGCCATGCACCGCGACGCCGCGACCGGCGTCTGGTCCGTCACCGGCCCGGCGTCCTGGAAGAACAAGCCGTACCGGTACGTGGTGACGGTGTGGGCGCCCAGCGTCCGCAAGGTCGTCACCAACCAGGTCACCGATCCCTACTCCGTCGCCCTGACCGCCGACTCCGCGCGCAGTCTCGTCGTCGACCTGGGGGACAAGTCCCTGGCGCCGAAGGGCTGGTCCACGCAGGCCAAGCCGAAGGCCGTGCCGCTGCGGGACGCGCAGATCCAGGAGCTGCACATCCGGGACTTCTCGGTCGAGGACCCGACCGTCCCCGCCGAGGACCGGGGCACCTACCGGGCCTTCGGCGATACCGGCAGCGACGGCTCGAAGCACCTGCGGGAGCTGGCGCGGGCCGGCACCTCCTACGTGCACCTGCTGCCCGCGTTCGACATCGCGACGATCCCCGAGAAGAAGGCCGACCGGGCCACCCCCGACTGCGACCTGGCCTCCCTGCCGGCCGATTCCGACCGGCAGCAGGAGTGCGTGACGAAGAGCGCCGCGAAGGACGCCTACAACTGGGGCTACGACCCGTACCACTACACGGTCCCGGAGGGCTCCTACGCCACCGACCCGGACGGCACCGCCCGCACGGTGCAGTTCCGTGAGATGGTCCAGTCGCTCAACCGGGACGGGCTGCGGGTCGTCATGGACGTCGTCTACAACCACACGGCGGCCGCGGGCCAGGCTGACACCTCGGTGCTGGACAAGGTCGTGCCCGGTTACTACCAGCGGCTCATGGCCGACGGCTCGGTGGCCACCAGCACGTGCTGCGCGAACACCGCGCCCGAGAACGCCATGATGGGCAAGCTGGTGGTCGACTCGATCGTCACCTGGGCCAAGGAGTACAAGGTCGACGGATTCCGCTTCGACCTCATGGGCCACCACCCGAAGGCCAACATCCTGGCCGTACGGAAGGCGCTGGACGCGCTGACCCTCGCCAAGGACGGCGTCGACGGCAAGAAGATCATCCTGTACGGCGAGGGCTGGAACTTCGGCGAGGTCGCGAACGACGCCCGCTTCGTGCAGGCGACGCAGGCCAACATGGCCGGCACCGGCATCGCCACCTTCTCCGACCGCGCCCGTGACGCCGTGCGCGGCGGCAGCCCCTTCGACGCCGACCCCGGCGCCCAGGGCTTCGCGAGCGGCCTGTACACCGACCCCAACTCCTCCACCGCCAACGGCACCCCGGCCGAGCAGAAGGCCCGCCTGCTGCACGACCAGGACCTGATCAAGGTCGGCCTGTCCGGAAACCTGGCGAAGTACCACTTCACGGACACCGCCGGCAAGGAGGTCACCGGCGCCGAGATCGACTACAACGGCGCTCCCGCCGGGTACGCCGCCGACCCCGGTGACGCCCTCGCCTATGTCGACGCGCACGACAACGAGGCGCTGTTCGACGCGCTCGCCTACAAGCTGCCCGCCTCGACGAGCGCCGCCGACCGGGCCCGGACGCAGGTCCTGGCGATGGCCACGGCCGCCCTCTCGCAGGGCCCGGCGCTCTCCCAGGCCGGCACCGACCTGCTGCGCTCGAAGTCGCTGGACCGCAACTCCTTCGACAGCGGCGACTGGTTCAACGCGATCCACTGGAATTGCGCCGACGGCAACGGCTTCGGCCGCGGACTGCCGCCGGCCGCCGACAACGCGTCCAAGTGGCCGTACGCGGCGCCGCTGCTGGCGTCGGTCAAGGTGGGCTGCCCGCAGATCGACGGCGCGTCCGCGGCGTACCGGGACCTGCTGAAGATCCGGACGACCGAGCCGGACTTCTCCCTGGCGACCGCCGCGCAGGTGCAGTCGCGGCTCTCCTTCCCGTTGTCCGGGAAGGACGAGACGCCCGGTGTGATCGCCATGCGCCTCGGTGACCTGGTCGTCGTCTTCAACGCGACGCCCGAGCGGCAGGAGCAGCGGATCACCGGCCTCGCCGGGACGGCGTACGGGCTGCACCCGGTGCAGGCGGCGGGGGCCGACCCCGTCGTCAAGGGTGCGTCCTACCAGGCGGCGACCGGCACCTTCACCGTTCCGGCGCGGACGGTGGCGGTCTTCCGGCACCTGGACTGAACGGACGGTCGCGGTCTTCCGTCACCTAGGCTGACCGCGACCGCCGTAGAACAGGAGCGCCCATGCCGCAGATCACCGTCGACTACTCCGAGCGCCTCGCCGACGTCTTCGACCGGCCCGGTTTCGCCCTGGCCGTGCACGAGGCCACGGTCGAGATCGCGGCCGCCAAGCCGCCGGCGTGCAAGACGCAGTTCCGCCGGACCGAGGACACCGTCGTCGGCCCGGACAGCGAGGGCCACGCCATCGTGCACATCACGATCGGCCTGCTGGCCGGCCGCACCGAGGAGATCAAGGCGCGGCTGACCGAGCAGGTGCTTCAGCTGCTGCGGCAGCACGTGAAGCCCACCGAGGGCCTCGCGCTGCACGCCTCCGCCGAGGTCCGCGACCTCGACGCCTCCTACCGGAAGTACGACGCCTAGCGAGGTCCGAAGCCCGGGCGGCGAGGAAGCTAGGCGGCGAGCGAGCCGAGCCGGGTGACCAGGTCCGTGAAGGGCCCGTCGCCCGGCTCGTCCTTGAGTACCCGGCGCAGCAGCGCGCCCATCTCCTCGTCGTGCGCCGCGCTCACCGCGAGGAGCGCGGCGAAGTCGTGCACGAGCTGCGTCTGCAGCTCCGCGCGCGGGATGCGCCGGCCGTCCAGCCAGAGCAGCGCGGTGGACTCGGCGAGCGAGATCCAGGAGCGGATCACCAGCTCCAGCCGCGCGGGCGGCTCCTCGACACGCAGATGCGCCAGGATCTGGACGTAGGCGGCCTGCCGTACGGAGTCGATGAGCGCGTTCGTGGTGGAGGAGCCGACGGCCGGGCCGCCGCGCATCAGGGCCGAGAAACCGGGGCCGTGGTCGTCGACGAAGTCGAAGAAGCGGGCCATCACCCGCAGCAGCCGGGCGCCCAGCGGCCCCTCGTGCGGCTCCACGAAGCGGGCCGCCAGTTCGTCCGAGGCGCGCTGCAACGCGGCCTCGTACAGGCTGAGTTTGCCGGGGAAGTAGTGGTAGACGAGCGGGCGTGAGATGCCCGCGGCCGACGCTATCTCGTCGATGGAGACCTCGTCGGGCGAGCGGCGGCTGAACAGCTCGAGGGCGACGCCGATCAGCTGTTGCCGTCGCTCCTCGACGCCCATTCTGCGGCGTACCCCGGTAGTCATGCGCACACCTTACCGATCGGATCCGGCCGCTCACGGTCCCGATCGGCCACGGATGTTCACATATCGAGCACCAGCCGGCCGCCGCGGGCGCGGGAGACACAGATCAGCATCGAGTCGTCGCGCTCCGCGTCCGTCAGCAGCTCGTCGCGGTGGTCGACCTCGCCCTCCAGCACCCGCTGCTGGCAGGTGCCGCAGAAACCCTGCTCGCAGGAGTAGGCGGTGCCGGGGAGTTCGGCGCGCACGGCGGCCAGCACGGTGGAGTCCTCGGACACGGTCACGACCCGTCTGCTGCGCCGCAGTTCGACCTCGAAAGAACCGCCGGTCGCCGACTTCGACTTCGGCGTGAACCGCTCCATGTGGACGTGCGGCACCCGCTCCTCCACGGCCGCCATCAGCCCCTCGGGCCCGCAGCAGTACACGGCCGTGTCCTCGGGCAGTTCGCCGAGCCAGGCGTCCAGGTCCGGCAGCCCTGCCTCGTCCTCGGCGACGACCGTCACCCGGTCACCGCCCAGTTTCCCGATCTCCTCCAGGAACGGCATCGAGGCCCGGCTGCGGCCGCCGTACAGCAGTCGCCAGTCCGCGTCCTGGGCGGTCAGGGCCCGCAGCATCGGCAGGATCGGCGTGATCCCGATGCCGCCGGCGACGAAGGCGTGACGCGGTGCCTTCGTCAGCGGGAAACGGTTGCGCGGGCCGCGGACCTCCAGCTCCATACCCTCGCGCACCTGCTCGTGCACCTCGCGCGAGCCGCCCCGCCCGTCCTCCACCAGCCGTGCGGCCACGGTGTAGGAGGAGGTGTCCTCCGGGTCGCCGCACAGCGAGTACTGGCGCACCAGACCCGACGGCAGCACCAGGTCCAGATGCGCGCCGGGCTCCCAGCGCGGCAGATCGTGGCCCTCCAGCCGGAGTTGGACGACCCCGTCGGCGATGTGTTCGTGCCCGGTCACCAGCAGCGTCAGCGCCCGGGACCGCGGCTGCCCGCTGATCGGCGTCTCCAGTGCGGGCATCGGCCAAAGCGGTGAGCTCCGGACCCGGCGGCGCAGCGCCCGCCGGGCGAGCAGCGCGGCGCCCGCGACGACCATGACGGTGCGCAGCTTCGGCATCAGGCGGTCCTCTTTTCTGCGGCGAGGGCCGCGGGGGAGGAGGCGAGGTAGGCGACGGCCTGCTCGGTGGAGCCCTCCTGGGAGGGGTGGTAGCTCCGGCTCAGATAGCGCGGGATCGACTTCAGCATGTCCTCGGCCGACGGCAGCACCCCGTGCCGTCCGCGCACGTAGAAGTCCCGGAACGTGGGCTTGCCGGCCAGCACGGTCGGGTCGTTCTCCATGAAGAACCGCACCCCGCGCTGCCACAGGAACACCAGCGCCGTGAACGCGGTCGCCCAGGTCCGCGCCCGGCGCCGGTAGCTGCCGTCGACGTGCAGGAACAGATCGAAGGCGACCGAGCGGTGCTCGACCTCCTCGGCGCCGTGCCAGCGCAGCAGGTCCAGCATCGTCGGGTCGGCACCGCGCCGGTCCAGCTCCTCGGCGTTGAGCACCCAGTCGCCGAGGAAGGCGGTGTAGTGCTCGATCGCGGCGATCAGCGCGACCCGCTCCATCAGCCACCAGCGGCGCGCCCGGCCCGGCGGCAGCGTGCGGTCGCCGAGCAGCTTCTCGAAGAACCAGTCGACCTGCGCGGTGTACGGCGTCGGGTCGAGCCCCTGCTCGCGCAGGTGCGGCAGGACCTCGTCATGGGCCTGGGAGTGCATCGCCTCCTGCCCGATGAACCCGTTGACGTCCTCGCGCAGCCGCTCGTCCCGGATGTAGGGCAGCACCTGCTTGTAGACGTGCACGAACCACCGCTCCCCGGCCGGCAGCAGCAGATGCAGCACGTTGATGGTGTGCGTGGTGAACGGATCCCCGGGCACCCAGTGCAGCGGCGTGCGCCCCCAGGAGAAGGACACCTTCCGGGCCTTGAGCGGTATCCGCTCCGGCTCGTCCGGCTGGGGCATCCGAGCGGCCTGCTTGTTAGACATGGCGTCAATGTACTGATGGGTAGGCCCGAGGGGGAACCCCTCGCGCCCGACCTTGTTGACGCCGCTGTCAGCAACGGCGGGGCCGCCGGGCGCCGTGAGCCGCGTCGCCTAGTGCAGCCCGCCGATCTCCCGGCCGTCCGTCAGGGTGCCCCTCAGCTCCGCCTGGAGCCCCTGCTTGGCGCGCGCGGCGAGGACATGGCCGTCCGCGCTCGCGCTCAGACCGCCCGCGGCGCGGATGGACGCCGTGTCCTTGCCGCCCGCGGCGAGCAGGTACCAGGTGCCGCCCTGCGACTTCCACAGCACACCGGCGAGCACCCGCGGATCGCGCGGCCCGCACGCCGGCACGTCCTCGGCCTTCGCCGCGACCGCCCCGTACGTACCGCCCGGGGTGTGGAACTGCGCCAGTACCCGCGCCCCGCCGCCGCGCCAGGTCTCCGCCCGGGTGCACACCCAGTCCGCGGTGCCGCCCGCGCCCGGCAGCTTCTGCTGGGCGTACGCCCAGGCGTTCACGGACCGGACGCCCCGCGAGCGCACCGCGCCCAGCGAGCAGGCGTACGGCGCCCACGCGTGCAGGCTCTCGGAGCCGGACACCTCGCGCTCCTTGCCGGGGTGGCCCACGGTGAGGCGGGCGGGCATGAGTTCGCCGAGGTCGGTCAGGACATGCGTGCCGGTGTCGTCGCCGATCTGCAGGGCGTTCCAGGACGTGCACGGGCCGGTCTTCGTCGCCGGGCTGGCCATGGGGGAGGTGACCCCGCCGGACAGGGGCAGGTCCCTCGCGCCAGCGGCCGGTTTCATCAGGTCGCGCTCGGCCGTCTTCGTCACCCAGGGGGCGGTCAGATAGCGCACGTTGCCGTCGGCCCGGCCCAGCACCACCGCGTCCGCCTCGGTGCCGTTCGCGCCGTCCGCGCGCGCGAAGTCCAGCGCCGCGCCCTCGGTGCCGTCCTTCGGCTCGGCGTAGCGGGCGATGCGCAGCCCGTCGTACAGGATCACCACGTGCGCGTTGTCGACGTTCCCCGCGTACAGCAGCTGCGGCGGGCCGGCCGGGCCGCCGGAGGCCGTGCCGGGGGTCGCCGAGAGGCGGACCGTCTCGCCGGGGCGGGCCCACACGGCGAGGGCGCGGCGCAGCAGGGACGTGTCACCGGTCAGGTCACCGCGCGCCGGCCACACCGAGAAGTCGGTCCGTGACGCCGTCTTCCACGCGCCTGGCACGGCCCTCACCAGCCGGCCCGGGTCGAGGGCGGCCTCGGCGGCCGGGTTCTGCGCGTAGACCGGGGCTGCGGCGCCGTCCGGCCCCCAGCCGCCGCCGGGCAGCGCGACCAGCGCGCCGCACACGGCGAGGGCCGCGGCGGCGGCGAGCGCGGCCCTGGTGTGCTGGCGCCGGCGCATCAGATCGGTCGGCCGGGCCTGCAGCGCGCACGGATCGAACTCGGGTGAGGCCAGCAGTCCGTACCGCGCGGGTACGTCGTCGGCCTCCCGCAGCGCCGCGTTCACGCTCCTGACCCCGGCCGCCGTCAGGATGCGGCGCACCTCGTCGTCGGGCAGCTGCTCCAGGCCGCGCAGCGCGTAGGCGGCACGCGCCGGGGCGGGCAGCTCCGACAGCTGCTGGTCCAGGGCCAGTTCGTCGGCGCCGCCCGAGCGCGGGAACAGGCGCAGGCCCCACACCTGCGGCAGCAGCGGCGGCAGCTGGGGCCGCCTGAGCCGGCCGCGGCGCCGCAACGGCAGCCCGGCCTCCAGTGCCGCGCGCAGCACCTGCTGGCGTACGAAGGCGTACCCCGGGTCGCCGTCGCGGCCCGCGGACTGGGCCGGGATGACGGGTGGGGCGGCCTTGCCGCGCGGCAGGGCGCGCTGGGTGAGGGCGTGGGCGGTCAGGACGCGCCGGCCGCGGCCGAGGCCCGGCGGCAGCACCAGATAGGCGAGCCGCACGAGCCGCGGGTAGTGCTCGACGAGCGCGGCCTCGGCCTGCTCGACGCCGACGACCGGGCCGGCGGGGGACGATGAGGGGCGCGGGGCGACATCCTGTGACTGCACGTTCAGCAGAACGAGCGAATCGGTGGATGGTCACCCGCCGTCCGGGTGGGTCAGGCCCCGGGCTCGACCAGTGCGCGGGCGTAGTTGGCCATCGACCGCTGGTAGCGCGGCAGATGGGCGGCCAGCGCGCCCAGCACCAGGGACAGGCCCTCGCGGTCGCGGCCCAGGCTGGACAGGCACAGGGCGAGCGTGGCGCGTACCGCGTCGTCCAACTCGTCGGAAGGGCGCTCCAGTTCGGGGGTCAGGAGTTTGACGCCCTCCTCCGGCCGGCCGACGTTGCGCAGGGAACTGGACAGCTGGATCTTCGCCCGTCGGCCCCGGTATCCGTCCAGGCCGCGCGCCAGCGCCTCCTGGTACAGCGGGACGGCCTGGTCGGAGTGGCCGGTCGAGTCGAAGGCGCAGGCCCGCTCGAAGGGGCCCAGCGGGCTGTCCTCGGGCAACTCGGCGACGAGCGCGTCGATCCGGGCGCGGAACTCGGCGGCCCTGTCCTCGGGGTAGTCGTCGAAGGCGGCCCAGGCCGTGGCCACCCGGTCTTCCCAGTCCTGGTTCACCGGCACACTGTCGCACAGGGGTACGGACACGCGGTACCGGATTGAGCGTCGGGCGCGCGGCAGCCGTATCGACAGGCGTCGCGCACCCGCCCGGACCCGGAGGAAACAGATGAGACGCACCCGACCGATGCTCGCCGTGACCGGTGCCCTCGCCGCGCTGGCGGTCGCGGGCTGCGGCGCCGGCGGCGGCCAGGACGACGCCGTACCGCCGACGGCGACCGGCAGCCTGGAGCACCTGGCCGCCGAGGCCAAGTGCCGGCCGGACATGCAGACCGACGCCGACGAGATCCGGCAGGCCATCTGCACGACCACCGAGGGGAAGTTCGTGCTGGCCACCTTCGCCACCGACCGCGGGCAACGCGAGTGGATCAACGAGGCGAAGGACTACGGCGGTTACTACCTGGTCGGCCGCAAGTGGGTCGCCGTCGGCGACGACGGCGTGGTCGGCGCGCTGCGCTCCACCCTGGGCGGCACCCTCGAGCAGGGCACCCAGCACGGGGGAGCGCACGCGGGTCACTGAGCCCGTTGGAGGCATACGAAAGCCGGCGGTGGGGGAGTGGCACCGCCGGCTTTCGCATGTGGGGGGCTCAGGGGGTCACTGGCACTTCTGTCCCCGGTTGATGCAGTTGGCGATCTTGCTGTTGAGGTTGCCGGTCATCACGTTGATGAAGTCGTCGTGGTCCGTGATCGCCTTGTGCAGCTGCTCCGGGAAGCCGTCGACCGCGTAGGCGTTCTTCAGCTGGCCGTTGCTGATCACCGGCGCCGGCACGTCGTACACCAGGCGCATGGTCAGCTGCGGGATCGCCTTGAAGCCGTTCTGGCAGCGGCCGTTCGCGTCGGCGAAGGCTACGTGGGTGCGGTGGTTGGCGCTGTCGACGTTCTGGCCGTCCCAGCAGGACTGGAAGGCGAACGAGCGCACCACACTGCTGCCGGCCGGGCAGACCGGGTACTTGTCGGTCAGCTGCACCTTGTTCTCGAAGCCGGTGCAGCTCCAGTGCGCGTTGGCGTTGCCGGGGCCGTTGGTGAAGGCCTTGGCGTCACCGGTGATGATGCGCAGGAACTGCGGCATCGCGACGACCTTGCTGGTGGCATTGCCGATGAACTTGATCTGGGCCTGCTTGGCGAGCAGGATCTTGCCGACGTTGCCCTCCTTGCCGCCGCCGTCGTTGTTCTGGTCGAAGTCCTGCGTGCCGTCCTGCACCCGCAGCACCGGCCAGTAGTACGACGACTTGTCCTGCTGGTTCTGGCAGGTGGTCTCGGCCGCGGCGAAGGTGTCGTTGTTGGCGAAGGCGTCGTTGGACTGGTTGCCGACGTAGTCGTGCAGGTGGTGGGCGCCGTTCTTGACGCCCGGGGCCACGATCACGTTGTCGGTGTTGTGGTTGCCGTTGGCGTTCACCCCGCAGCGGGTGGTGAAGGTGCCGACGGAGGCGTTGCGCATCTTGCGGGGCTGGGCGGGGACGTTCGGCTGCACCTTGGTGATGTCGACGAAGTCGGCGGCGGAGGGGCCGTTGCCGGCCTGGCCACCGCTGTTCTGGCCACCCTGCTGACCGTTGTTCTGACCGCCGTTGTTCTGGCCGCCCTGCTGGCCACCGCCCTGCTGGCCACCGCCCTGCTGCTGGCCGCCGCCCTGTTGCTGGCCGCCGCCTTGCTGCTGGCCGCCGTCCATCTGGCCGCCGTTGTTCTGGCCTCCGTTGTTCTGGCCTCCGTTGGTCTGCGGCTGTTCCGCGGGGCTGGCCGTGCAGCCGGCGAGGCCGTCGAGGCGGTCGGGGGCGTTGCCGCCGACCCGGTTGATCTCCAGCTGGATGCGGTCGATGATCGCCGCCCGCCGGTCCTTGAGCGGCTGGAGGATCGAGTTCTGCACGAAGCTCGCGTCGCGGGTCTGCGCGTCGCGCGTCGTCGCCAGCCGCTGGTAGGCGTCGGTGATCTGGCGGTCAAGGCTGGCCAGTTCGCCGTCCACCTCGGTGCGCGCCTGGCCCGGCACGTCCGTGAGCTGCTGACCGACGTCGGGGCAGGAGATCGTCGCCACCTGGGCGGCCGCCGCCTTGGTGCGGTTGCCGGCCCAGGAGTCGTGCGACTCGTGGGCCGACGCGTAGAAGTTCGCCCAGACAAGCCCGCCCCCGCCGAGCGCTAGGGCCGCCGATGCGGCTACGGCCTTGCCGGCCATGGACGAGCGGCGTTTTCTTGTGTTGCGTCCCATGGAACTCCTCTGACTTCCGTGCGGGCTTCCGGGGCGGCAGCGAGGCGCCCGAGGGGTGAAGCGGCGCCCTTGGATACGCAAGCGGCTCCAGTGGCGTTCAAAGCCCGTGAGGATTCAGTGGAGTTGCAGGTCAGCGGCCGTGATCGAGAAACGCCAGCACGGCCAGCACGCGCCGGTTGTCGTCGTCCGACACCTCCAGGCCCAGTTTCGTGAAGATGTTGGCGGTGTGCTTGGCGATCGCCCGTTCCGTCACCACGAGCCTGGCCGCGATCGCCGTGTTCGCCCGTCCCTGTGCCATCAGCTCCAGCACCTCCAGCTCACGCGGCGTGAGCCGGGCCAGCGGCCGGTCCGCACCCGCCCCCCGCGCCGGCAACTGCTGGATGACCTGCGGATCCATCGCGCACGGCGACGGCCAGCCAGACGCAGCCGAGCAGGGCGGCGGCGAAGGCCGTGCCCCAGCCGGTGACCGGGACGAACTCGTACCACCAGTCGTCGGAGGCGGCCACGATGGGCTGCCACAGACCGGCCCCGATCAGGATGCCGAAGAGCCCCTCGGCGAGCAGCCCCGGTGCCAGCGAGGCGACGGCCGCGCCCGCTGTCGCGTCCACGGACAGCCAGCGCAGGTCCTGCCAGGTCGCCGGGTCCCGCAGCAGCTCCCGGGTGAGTCCGGCCCGGCCCGGGAGCCCGCCCCGGGGCGGCGCCGGAAGCGGCCGGTAGGGGGCGGGTATCTCCAGGCCCGCCCAGCGCGCGGCCAGCTCCCGCCGGTGCTGGGCGTATCCGCGCACCATCCGCAGCACGGAGGGGGTGGTGAGCACCCCCAGGCCCAGGGGGATGAAGGAGAGGGACAGCAGGGCGAGGACGGACAGGCCGATCGAGGCGGTCCAGCCCATTGTGGACAGCGCGACGCCTGCGCCCCCGCCACCAGTGCGTCGCGTACCCGTGTCCGGTTCATGGCCCCCCGCCTTCGTCGCTCGGTGCGGGGACAGTCTGGCCGAGCGGGCGCCGGGCCCGCACGGGGCCGGGCACCCCGTCAGGGGGTGGTGCCGGGTACACCCCCGCCGATGGCCAGCACCTTCGCCTCGATCTCCGCGTCGAGCCCCTCGGCCGTGCGGTCCGCGCGCATCGGTGCCGTGCCGCCGAGTGCGCGCAGCCACCGCCAGGTGTCGGCGGCGGTCTCCTCGACCGGCCGGCAGCGCAGACCCGTGGCCAGCGCCCGGGAGACGTCCGCGCGGTGCAGCGCGTCGTGCAGGTCACTGCCCGGCGGCACCCACACCGGCAGCTGCACCCACGGCTCGATGCCGGCGTCGAGGATCGTCCGCGGGTCGGTCCAGCGCAGCTCCGCCGGGCCCGAGGTGGCCCGCACACAGGACTCCAGCAACGCGGCCATGGTGGCGTGCCCCGAGGGGCTGATCACGTTGTACGGCCCGCTCAGGTCCCGCTCCGCGGCCCCGAGGGTCCACTCGGCGAGGTCGCGGACGTCGATGAACTGCAGCGGCAGTTCCCTCGGGCCGGGCGCGAGCACCGGGCCGCCGCGCGCGATCCGGTTCAGCCACCAGGGCAGCCGGCCGACGTTCTCGTACGGCCCGAGGATCAGCCCGGCCCGCACCAGCAGTGAGCGGTCGGCGCCGAACTCCGCGGCGGCCGCCAGCTCACCGCCGAGCTTGTCGCGGCCGTAGTCGGTGTGGCCGGCGTCGGGGGAGGCGCCCTCGACGAGCGGCGCGTCCTCGCCGTACCCGGCGGGCGGCGCCCACGCGTACACCGAGCAACTGGAGACGTACACATACCGTCCGGCGCGCTCCCGCAGCAGGCGTGCCGTGTCCCGTACCGCGCGGGGCGCCGCCGACCAGGTGTCGACGACTACGTCCCAGCGCCCGTCCGAGCCGGCCAGGGCGGCGAGGCCGCCGGGAGCGGTGCGGTCGCCGTGCAGCGACCGCACCCCGGGCGGGGCCGCGTGCCGTCCCCGGTGGAAGACGGTCACCTCCCAGCCGCGGCCGAGGGCCGCCTCGGCCACGGCCCGCCCCACGAACTCCGTACCGCCCAGCACCAGAAGTCTCATGCCGACGACTGTGCCGGAGCCGGGCGGGGGCGGAACCGGGTTCTGCTCCCGGCAGAGGTGTCAGCGGCCGGCCGGCGGCGCGTACTTGTAGCCGACGCGGCGCACCGTCTGGATGGCCTCGCGGTGCTCGGCGCCCAGCTTGCGGCGCAGGCGGGCGACGTGGACGTCGACGGTGCGGCCGTCGCCCACGTGGCCGTAACCCCACACCGTGGTGACGAGCTGGTCGCGGGTGTGCACCCGGTGCGGGTTGGCCACCAGATGCGCGAGCAGCTCGAACTCCAGGTAGGTCAGGTCGAGTTCACGCCCGCCGACCCAGGCGGTGCGCCGCACGGAGTCGATCCGCACGAGCGGCTCTTCGAGGACCGCGCCGGACGCGTCGGGCACCGGCTGGTCCTGCACCGGCTGGTTCGCCACGGCCACCGGCAGGAACGGCGGCTGCTGGTCGGCCGGGACGAGCACCAGGTAGCCGACCATCGGCGGCCGGCCGGGCAGTGTGGGCAGGGCGTGCGGCGGGGCCGGCAGCCAGGTGGCACCGGGCGGCAGGAAGTCCGCCACGTCGACCACCTCGTCGCGGTCGACGGCGCGCAACCGGTGACGGGCGGCCGGGGCCGGGGCGGGAGCGGGGGCGGGCAGGGTGGCGGTGCTGAGGGAACGAGTGGTCGCCATGAGAGGTCAGCTCTTTCGCGCGAGAAGTTCGTCGTTCGTCGGACGGATCGACGGCGGCGATTCGTGGTCGCGGCCCGTCGGGGACGTACGGCTTGTCGCGCCGGCCGAAGGCCGGGTGTTACGGCTTTAGAGGGCCGGCGCGTTCGTCGCGCGGCAACACACCCGGTCGAAGTCGTGGTGCTGACGGGAGGGCCAGAAGGGCTCGAGGTCCTGGCGACCTGTCGCGGAGTGCTTCTGGATGCCGGCCATGGACTTATTGAACCAGACGTGAGCCGTTGACAGGAGCCCTCCTCTCACTGTGTGGACACTCGCCCGCCCCGGCAACGCGAAGGGCGCCCACCATGACGGTGGACGCCCCTCGCGCGCAGACGGGTGGATCAGACCTGGCCGGCCTTCTCCAGCGCCGAGCAGCAGGTCTCGACGAGCAGACGCGTCACGACGTACGGGTCGACGTTGGCGTTGGGACGGCGGTCCTCGATGTAGCCCTTGCGGTCCTTCTCGACCTGCCACGGGATGCGGACCGAGGCGCCGCGGTCGGAGACGCCGTAGGAATACTTGTCCCACGGGGCCGTCTCGTGCAGGCCGGTCAGGCGGGCGTCGATGCCGGCGCCGTAGTTCTTGACGTGGTCGAGCGGCTTGGAGCCCTCGCCGAGCGCCTCGCACGCGGTGATGATCGCGTCGTAGCCCTCGCGCATCGCCTTGGTGGAGAAGTTGGTGTGCGCGCCCGCGCCGTTCCAGTCACCCTTGACCGGCTTGGGGTCGAGGGTGGCGGCGATGCCGAAGTCCTCGGCGGTGCGGTACAGCAGCCAGCGGGCCACCCACATCTGGTCGGAGACCTCCAGCGGGGCCAGCGGGCCTACCTGGAACTCCCACTGGCCCGGCATGACCTCGGCGTTGATGCCGGAGATGCCGAGACCCGCCTTCAGGCAGTTGTCCAGGTGCGCCTCGACGACGTCACGGCCGAAGATCTCGTCGGAGCCGACGCCGCAGTAGTAGCCGCCCTGCGGGGCCGGGAAGCCGCCCTTGGGGAAGCCGAGCGGGTAGCCGTCCTTGAAGAAGGTGTACTCCTGCTCGATGCCGAAGATCGGCTCCTGCGCCGCGAACTGCTCCTCGATCTCGGCCAGCAGGGCACGCGTGTTGCTCGGGTGCGGCGTCATGTCCGTGTCCAGGACCTCGCACAGCACCAGGATGTCGTCGCCGCCGCGGATCGGGTCCGGGCAGCTGAAGACCGGCCGCAGCACACAGTCCGAGGAGTGGCCCTCGGCCTGGTTGGTGGAGGACCCGTCGAAGCCCCACAGCGGCAGCGCCTCCAGGCCGGCGGGGGCGTCCGTGATGATCTTCGTCTTGGAACGGAGCTTGGCCGTCGGCTCGGTGCCGTCGATCCAGATGTACTCAGCCTTGAAGGTCATCGGGGCCACATCCTTAACGTGGGTCTGGCGCACTGCGGGTGCTGCGGCGCTGCGGCACTGGGCGCCGCGGTGGATGTCGGCAGACTGTCAACAGGCGATTTCTCGTCCATTGCCCGAATGTGAACCCCGTGTTACCTGCGGGTGGTGTGGCACGCCTCACGTCACCGTGCGGGCGGCTGTGAGGAGGGCAGCGCGCGGTGCCGGGCCGCCGGATTCGTATGCGATGCGGTTGAGCCACCCGATACCCAGCGGCCGCCGCGCTCTCCGCCCGTCCGGTCCCCATCGGTCGCCGCGCTCTCCGCCCGGTCAGGAGTCGTCGGCCGCCGCGTCCCGTACCCCGGCGAGGAAGTCGCGGATCGCCGCCCGTTCGCGGTCGTCGTAGCGTGCGAGCAGGTCCACCGTCCGGCCGATGAGCGGGCCGAAGAAGTCCTGGCCCAGCCGTACCGCCCGCTCGTCCACCTCGACGACCACCGTCCGCCGGTCCAGCCGCCCCCGCGTGCGCCGTACGTGCCCGGCCCGCTCCAGCCGGTCGATGAGGGCCGTCGTCCCGGCCGAGTTCAGGCCCAGGTCGGCGCCGAGGCGACCGGCCGTCACCTCCTCGCCCGCCCGCCGGGCGTCCATCAGCGCGATCAGGGCCCGCACATCGGTCGGGTGCATGCCGTTGCGCTGGGCGAAGCGCGCGCTGTGCAGCCCCAGTTCGACCGCCACCGCGCGCAGCAGATGGACGATCTCCATCTCGGGTTCCTGGGACATCACGGCCGCCCTCCGCTATCGTCTCGCTCAACAAGAATCTTGCTCAACGAGATAATAGGGGGTGCGGCGATGAGCGGCCGGTTCGATGCGGACGGTTTCCGGGCGGCGTACGACAAGGTCATGGGGAAGTGGCCCGCCGAGCGGGAGACGGTCCTCGTGCCCACCCCGTACGGCACGGCGTACGTCAACCTCTGCGGGCCGCGCGACGCGCCCCCGCTGCTGCTCCTGCCCGGCGGCGGGGGCGCGACCTCGGCCTCCTGGTACGCCCAGGCCGCCGAACTGGCCCGCACCCGGCGCGTCTACGCCGTCGACCTGCCCGGCGCCCCGGGCCGCAGCGAGGTGCCCGCCGACCGCCGCCCCCGCACGGCCGCCGACCTGTGCGACTGGCTCCAGGTGCTGCTGGACGGCCTCGGCGCCGGCCCCGTGACCGACCTCGGCGGGCACTCCTACGGCGCCTGGATCGCCGTCCACTTCGCGTTGCGCTCGCCCGGCCGGGTGCGCCGCCTGTTCCTCCTGGACCCGACCCAGTGCTTCGCCGGGTTCAAGGCGGCGTACCTGCTGCACGCGCTGCCGATGCTGCTGCGGCCCGCTCCCCGTCGCACCCGGGCCTTCCTGGAGTGGGAGACGGCGGGGGCGCGGCTGGACGCCGACTGGCTGCGGTTGCAGGAGGCCGCCACCGGCTTTCCCTCCGTCAAGCCGGTCACCGGCCCCCGCCCGACGTCCCAGGCGCTGCGGGGTCTGGACGTGCCGGTCCTGCTGCTCGTGGCCGCGAACAGCAGGACCCACGACCCGCACGAGGTGGCGGCCAGGGCGGGGGCGCTGCTGCCGCGGGCGGACGTGGAGGTCGTACCGGACGTCTCCCACCACGCGCTGCCGCACGCCGCGCCCCCGGACCTGGGCCGCCGCCTCAGCGGGTTTCTGAGCGACTGAAGCGACGGACCAGCTCTACGGGCCTCACCCCACCTTCTCGATCAGCGCCCGGCGGATCAGGAACTTGCCGGGCTCGCGGACCTGTTCGAAGGCCGCGTTGTTCAGCAGGACACAGCTGCCCGAGACCGAGGTGACCTGGACCGTCGTGGTCTTGTTGTTGTCCAGGTTGGTCACCTTGAGCTTCGTGCCGGCCGGGAACTGGTTGCTGGACGCGGCCGGGGCGCCGCCCTCGCCGGAGAGGGTGACCGTCGAGCCCTTGCACACCTGCTGACCGGAGGCGGCCGCAGCGTCGTTTCCCGCCCCGGCGGCCTGCGAGGGCGGCGCGGACTGCTGCCCCATCTGCTGTCCGCCACCCTGGCCTTGTTGGGCCGCCTGGCCCTGCTGTCCCGACTGCTGTCCGTTCTGCCCGGCTTGGGAGTCCTGAGCCGACTCCCCGACCGCGCATCCGGACGCCGCCTGCTTGCGTTTGATCTCCTCGATGACCGCCTGGCGGTTGGCGATCCGCGCCTCCGACTGGGCGTCGGGGGCGGCCCGCTGGCCGTCGATGAACTTCTGGTTGTTGCCGAGCGCGGTGGCGAGCCCCTGGCATACCCCCGAGTCGGCGGACAGGGTCCGCGGCGGTGGGGAGGCGTTCGAGGTGCTCGCCATGGCGAAGGCGCCACCGCCGGCCACCGCCGCGGCAGTGACCAGCAGCGCGAGCTTCTTCTTCGTACTGAGCGTTCTCCTGCGCGACATGCGCGCCTCCTGAAGAGGTAGGGGAGCGTACGCCGCTATGTACGAGATACCGAACGGAGTTACTCAGCGGTCACGGCAGACGTCGAAGTGGCCTGCGTCACACCCGACTTCGACCCGCCGCCTCATCGGGACAGTGCGTCCCGTACGGCCTCCTCCGTGCGGCCCACCACCGCCGTGCCGTCGTCGGCCGTGATGATGGGGCGCTGGATGAGCTTCGGATGCTCGGCCAGGGCCGTGATCCAGCGATCCCGGGCGGAGTCGTCCTTCGGCCAGTCCTTCAGACCCAGTTCCTTCGCCTCGGCCTCCCCGGTGCGGGTGATGTCCCACGGCTCCAGCTGCAGCCGCTCCAGTACGTCCCTGATCTCGTCCTCGCTCGGTACCTCCTCGAGGTAGCGGCGGACGGTGTAGTCGGCGCCCTCGGCGTCGAGCAGGCTGATGGCGCTGCGGCACTTGGAGCAGGCCGGGTTGATCCAGATTTCCATGCCGCTCACGCTACCGGCCGGGTGGTGGAGGCTCCGGTTCCGGGGGAGTCCTGTTCGAATTCACGGTGTCTCATCAGCCTCTTCCGAAGCGTGCGTGACGCAGCGGCAAATCCCTTGTCCACCTGGGTGTTTGGCAGCCCTCACGGATCCCCGATTGTCAGTGCCGGACAGTAGAATTGACGTAGTGTTCGAGGGAAGACGCCGGGGCCTCCGGAGACTCCCTGACCGCGACAGGAGGATGCCTGTGCCCGCTGCCGCACTCCACCCCAAGCCGTCCCGCAAGCCGCTGCCGACCCAGTCCACCGCGAGCCACCCCGTGCTGTTCGACTCGCCGTACGCGCCGACGGCGAAGCGTCCGCTGCCGCCGGGCCGTCCGCGCGAGTGGTACATCACGCACAACCGGCGCCTGAAGGCCATGCGCCTGGCCATCGCCCTGCTCGACTCCGGCGTCTATGTGCCGGGCCAGGCCCGCAACGAGACGATACGGAGCGCGGCGGAGGAGATCGGCATCCACCCGCCGTCCGACACGACGTGCCACATGGTGCGCGCGCTCATGCGCTACTGCCGGTGAGCCGGTGAGCCGGTGACCGACGCCGGGTGCCGTCCCCGTGGCGGTGCCCGGTCCCGGCCGGAGCATGGGCGTGGCGGTGCCCAGACCGTGCGCGTGGCGGTGCCTGGTGCGGGCCGGGGGGCCGTCCCCGGGGGTCAGCCGGCCAACTCACGCTCCAGCGGCGTGCGGAACCTCGGCGTCACCCGGGTCGTCCCCACCCAGCCCCGCAGCCGCTCCGCCTCCGCCGCGATCGCCGCCTCGGCCTCGCGGCCCACGCCGTCCTTCTCCAGCAGCCGCCACACGATCTCCCCGTCCGGCCGCTGCGCCCAGCCGCCCACCACCCGGCCGTCCCACCACACCGTCGGCCCGACGTTGCCGCTGCGGTCGAACAGCGCCGGGCGCAGCGCGGGAGCCAGGCACCAGTCCCGCTGCTGCCAGCCCATCGCCGTCGGGTCCAGCCCCGGCAGCAGGGCCGCCCACGGCTGCGCCGCGCCCTCGGCGCCCGGCTCCTCGTCGTCCTCGACGACGTAGCCCGTGCCCTCGTCGACGGCCACCTCCCGCGCCCCGATCGCGGTGAGCGCCCGCCGCACCTCCGTCACCCGCCAGCCCGTCCACCACTTCAGGTCGGCCTCCGTGGCCGGGCCGCACGCCGCCAGCCAGCGGCGCAGCAGCTCCGCCTGGGCGCCGGCGGCGTCGAGCTCGGGATGCGCGGGGGCCGGAGCCCAGCGGAACTGGCTCGACGTCCAGAAGCCGAGCGGGCGGCCGCGGACCACCTTGCCCTCCACGCCGAGGACGCGCAGCAGACGCGAGGAGACCGTGTGCACGCCCTCGTAGCTCTTGCCGGCCGCGTAGACGAACTGCTCTCTCAGCCGCGGTTCGTCCTTGGCCAGTTCGGCCGCCGTGGCCTGCCCGCGCCGGGCCAGCGCCGCCAGGGCCGAGTCCTCGACCTCCTTCAGCCAGGCCGCGTCCGGGGCGCCCGCCCCGGCCATGTCCTTCAGCAGCTTTGCCCGCTCCCGCGCGGCCACCGCCAGACCGGTCGAGGCGTGCACCACGGCCGTCAGCTCCGTGGGGAACACGAACACGGTGTGCCGCATGCCGTGCATCCGCACCAGCGAACGGTCCTCGTACAGCGCCCGCTCGGTCTGGACGATCGTCTCCGCCGGATCCGCCAGCCGCGCGCCCACCGCCAGGTACACCGTCGCCGGGTCCGTGCCGTGCAGCGCGACCAGCGCGTCCGCCACCTCCTTCGGCGTCGCCGCCCGCGCCTGGGGTGCCAGCCGGTGCCGTACGGCCAGCCGTGCCCGCCGCTCCGCCACGCCGATGTGCCGTACCTGCCCGCCCATGCCGCCTCCGTCCGTCCCCACGGGTGCCTGACGCCATCTTCCAGGACCCCACTGACAACGGCCCCCGGACGCGGTCCCCGGACACGGCCCCCTGGCCCGGCCCCCGACGCGGCCGTCCGTCAGCCGTAGCGCTCGAGCAGCCCCTCGACGTACGCCTCCAGCCGCTCGCCCAGCACCTCGGGCGTCAGATCCGTGCGGCCCAACTCCCGCCACGGGCCCGCGAGCCGCGCCGCGTCCGGGGCGTAGGCCAGGGCGTCCAGCAGCCGCCAGTACAAGTGGTCCGGCCCGCCGGCGAGCCGGCGCCCGCCGTGGGCGTCGTACCGCTGCCGGAAGGCGAGCCCGTGTTCCGGTCCGTGCAGCAGGGCGAGGGCCGTGGAGCAGTGCGCGACGTCGAGATCGGCCGGGCCCCACGACGTCTCCACCCAGTCGACCACCCCGCTGATCCGCAGGTCCGCGCCCGACCCGCTGAACAGCACGTTCCCGGGACGGAAGTCCCGGTGCAGAAAGCAGCCGTCGTACGGCGGCGGCTCGCGGCGCAGCACGTCCACCGCCCGCTCCCACAGCGCGCCCGGCGCGGTGCGCACCCGCTCGGCGGAGGCGCACGCCTCGTACCGGCGCGGCCGCTCCGCCGGCACCACCCGGTGGATGCGCACCAGCTGGGCCGCCAGCAGGTCCAGGCGCCGGTCCAGCTCCTCCTCGCCGCTCTCGTCGACACGCACCCTTCCCGGCAGCGACGTCATCAGCAGGGACGGATGGTCGCAGTGCTCGGCGCCCGCGTCCACGGCGACCGGCTCGGCCACCGGGATGCCGTCCTCACCGGCGAGCAGCGCGAGCACCGACGCCTCGCGGGCCAGCAGGCCCCGGGCGTGCCGCCGGTAGAAGGGCTTGACGAAGCTGCGCAGCACCAGCGCGCCGCCGTCGTCCAGGGTCAGGCGGCGCATCTGCGAACTCCACCCGCCCCGCAGCACGCGCGTACCGGTGACCGTGCGCCCCTGGGACAGCTGCTTGGCGACCCACGCGCGCGTGGCCGTCCACCCGCGGTCGTCCGGCCCGGTGAGGACCGCGCTCACGAACGCCCGCCGGTCCTCGGCGTGGTCCCGCAGCCACGTCCCGACCTGGTGGTCGGCCGCGGGCAGGTCGAAGCGCGTGTACTGGGCGCGGGCGGTGAGCGCGTCCTGCACGGCCTCCGTCACGGCCGGCGGGATCACCGCGTCCGTGCCGGGCACGGCGAGCACCGCCCGGCCGTCGTAGACGCGCAGCGCGTCCAGCGCGCGGGAGGCACGCCAGCTGTCCGGCGTACGCAGGATCGTGCTGAAGCGTCCGTCGCCGTTGCCGAAGGGCAGCTCCCACGCCACGGGCGCGTACACGGCGGGTGCGCACAGCCCGATCGCGGCGACCCGCTGCGAGTAGTACGCGACCAGGTCGGCCACGGTCTGCCCGCTCATGCTGAATCCGACCAGGACCAGCGGCCCGTCCGGTGCGCAGGCGTCGATCACCGCGACGGCCTGCTCGAAGCGGCGCCGCAGGCTAGACCGCCGCAGCAGGCCGGTGCTGTCGCCGTGCCCGGAGAAGTCGAAGGCCAGCACGCGGCAGCCACGCGCGGTGAACTCACCGGCCAGCGGCAGCAGCCGCTCCTTGCTGCCGGCGCCGGCGCCGTGCAGCAGGACCACGGCCGGGCCGTCGCCGGCTCCGCCGTACACCCCGCTGAGGCGTTCACCGTCGATGTCGAGTGTGAAGGGAGACAGGGACTCGGTCATGCGCCCCATTCACTCACACCCCCAACTGCACCCGCGCAAAAAGCGGATGCGTCCCTTTCGCCGCTCTCCCTACCCTTCACGTATGGGCACCATCGTCATGGCCGCGACCGCGGTCCTGGTGGTCCTGGGCTTCACCGACCCTGTCTGGTGGCTCGCCGCCGTCGCCCTGCTCTGCGTGTACGCGCGCTCCGGGCGGGGCACGACCTCGGCGTCGAACGGGACGCCCCCGGCGTCCCCGGGCTCCGCGCCCGCCACCTACCGGGCGTACCGGGCCCGCCGGGACCAGCAGGCCAAGTGGGAGCGCCGCTACCGCCGCGAACGCCCCTTCGAGGCCCGCCGCCAGGAACGCGCCAAGTAAGCGATCCGCCAAGTAAGCGACCCGTCCGCGTCCCGTGCCGGGGCGCCCCCGTGTGTCACAGGCCGGGGGCGCCCCACACCGGGAACCAGCGCCCCAGATCCTGCTCGATGCGCAGATCGTTCGCGAGGGCCGCCTTGATCTGCAGCTCCAGCGCGTTGTCGCGCCGCTCGGCCGGCCCGGCCAGCGGCGCGAAGGGGTAGAACGTGCCCCGCTTGTACAGGTACACCAGCGCCAGCCGGCGGTCGCGGTCGTCGCGGAAGCCGGCCAGGGAGCACAGCAGCTGCGGGCCGAAGCCGTTGACCTCCATGGAGCTGTTCACCGCGTGCAGATCGTTGACGAGCTGGGGCAGCTCGTCGGGGGAGCGGTGGGAGACCAGCCAGGAGTAGCCGTAGCCGTCCTGCGTCAGCCGCACGGGCGGCCCGCTGCGGTCGGCGTCGGCGTCCAGCAGCGCCTGCACCTCCCGGTGCGTCTGCTCGAACGCCGAGCCCTCCACGGTCGCGAAACACACCGCGCCCCGGCCGGTCGGCCTGAAACCGGCCGCCGCCTCGAGCGTCACCGCCGCCGACGGCAGCGCGAAGAGCTGGTCCAGATCGGGCGCGACCGGTTTCGTACGGCCGAGCAGGATGTCCAGCAGGCCCATGCTCAGCCCGTCTTCCCGGGCGCCTGTGCCTCACCCAGCTCGACGGAGATCCGGCCCAGCAGCTCCAGCCGCTGCTGCAGCGTGGGGTGGGTGGAGAAGTACCGCTCGATGCCGGGCTCGGAGCCGGTCGCCGGGGTGAAGTAGAAGGCGTTGAAGGCCTGGGCGGTGCGCAGGTCCTTCGTCGGGATGCGGGCGATGTCGCCGGAGACCTTCGTCAGCGCGGACGCCAGCGCCGAGGGCCGGCCGGTCAGCAGCGCGGCCGCGCGGTCGGCGGCCAGCTCCCGGTAGCGGGACAGGGCCCGGATGAGCAGGAAGCTGATCGCGTACACGGCCGCGGCGACGCCGATCACGGCGGCGAAGACGGCGGCGGTGTTCTGGTCCCGGCGGCCGCTGCTGAAGATCTGCGAGTAGAAGGCGAACCGCACGATCAGACCGGCGAGCACCCCGAGGAAGGACGCGATCGTGATCACGGCGACGTCCTTGTGCGCCACGTGCGACAGCTCGTGGGCCAGCACACCCTCCAGCTCGGCCGGCTCCAGCCGTCGCAGCAGCCCCGTGGTCACACAGACCACGGCATGGTCGGGATTGCGGCCGGTGGCGAACGCGTTCGGCATGTCCATCTCGGACACGGCGATCACCGGCTTGGGCATGTCGGCGATCGCGCACAGCCGGTCGACGACCGCGTGCAGCTCGGGATACTCCTCCCGCTCCACCACCCGCCCGCGCATCGCGAACATGGCGATCTTGTCGGAGAACCAGAACTGCGCCACGAACATCGTCCCGACCAGGACGACGACCAGCACCCACGACCTCAGCAGCACGATCAGCGCCGCCACGAACCCCACGTACAGCAGCCCGAGCAGGAACAGCGTGACCGACATCCGCACGGTCAGCCGCCGATCACCGGCAAAGCGGCTCTGCATCTCGCATCACCCCGCAGTAAGGCACTCGCCCCCCTGCCAGTGTGCACCCCGCCCACCCATGAAGGGATCCCGATCGGCTCCAGCGCAGGCAAAAGGTCCCTGGCCCGGCTGGAGGCGAGCGGCCCCTGGCCCGGCCCGCGGTACTCGCCTCCACCGCGCCTCAGTACGACGACCGCAGCTGTACCCACCCCAGGAGGACGATCACCGCGACGACGCAGGTGAAGACGATCGCCGTCGACGACCACGACGAGCGGCGGGGGCGTACCGGGTCCGGGTCGGCGCGGAAGGGGACCGGCTCCGGTGGGTTGTCCTTCCAGCGCGCGGCCAGCATGCGGGCGCGGGCCGAGGGTTCCTTGTGCTCGGCCGCACGCGCCCAGCGGTGATCGAACTCCCGGTCGAAATCGTCGAGTTCGGGCATGGGAAAACACCCCCCGTGTGTCATGTCCTTGCCCGCATCGTACAGACAACGGCGCCCCCGCCTCCCGGGAGGGGGAGACGGGGGCGCCGGACGCTCTCATCCGCCGATCGCTCGGCGGGGGCCGATCACACGTCGAAGTAGAGCTCGAACTCGTGCGGGTGCGGGCGGAGCTGGAGCGGGGCGATCTCGCTCGTGCGCTTGAAGTCGATCCACGTCTCGATCAGGTCCGGCGTGAACACATCGCCCTGGAGGAGGAACTCGTGGTCGGCCTCGAGCGAGTCGAGAACGGCCGGGAGGGAGGTCGGGACCTGGGCCACGTTCGCGTGCTCCTCGGGAGCCAGCTCGTAGAGGTCCTTGTCGATCGGCTCGGCCGGCTCGATCTTGTTCTTGATGCCGTCCAGACCCGCGAGCAGCAGGGCCGAGAAGGCCAGGTACGGGTTGCCGGAGGAGTCCGGGGCGCGGAACTCGACGCGCTTGGCCTTCGGGTTGGAACCCGTGATCGGGATACGCATCGCGGCGGAGCGGTTGCGCTGCGAGTACACCAGGTTGATCGGCGCCTCGAAGCCCGGCACCAGGCGGTGGTAGGAGTTCACCGTCGGGTTGGTGAAGGCCAGCAGCGACGGGGCGTGCTTGAGGATGCCGCCGATGTAGTAGCGGGCGGTGTCCGACAGGCCCGCGTAGCCGGCCTCGTCGTAGAACAGCGGGTCGCCGTTGCTCCACAGCGACTGGTGCACGTGCATGCCCGAGCCGTTGTCACCGAAGATCGGCTTCGGCATGAAGGTCGCCGTCTTGCCGTTGCGCCAGGCGACGTTCTTCACGATGTACTTGAACAGCTGCAGGTCGTCCGCGGCCGCGAGCAGCGTGTTGAACTTGTAGTTGATCTCCGCCTGGCCGGCGGTGCCCACCTCGTGGTGCTGGCGCTCGACCTGCAGGCCGGCCTTGGCCAGCTCCAGGGAGATCTCGGCGCGCAGGTCGGCGAAGTGGTCGACCGGCGGGACCGGGAAGTAACCGCCCTTGTAGCGGACCTTGTAGCCGCGGTTGTCCTCGAGCGCACCGGTGTTCCAGGCGCCGGCCTCGGAGTCGATGTGGTAGAAGGACTCGTTCTCCGACGTCTTGAAGCGCACGCTGTCGAAGACGTAGAACTCGGCCTCGGGACCGAAGTACGCCGTGTCGGCGATACCGGTCGACGCCAGGTACGCCTCGGCCTTCTTCGCCACGTTGCGCGGGTCACGGGAGTACTGCTCGCCCGTGATCGGGTCGTGGATGAAGAAGTTGATGTTGAGGGTCTTGTCGCGACGGAAGGGGTCCACCCGCGCGGTCGACAGGTCGGCGCGCAGCGCCATGTCGGACTCGTGGATGGCCTGGAAGCCGCGGATCGACGACCCGTCGAACGCCAGCTCCTCGTCGGGGTCGAACGCCTCGACGGGCAGCGAGAAGTGCTGCATGACGCCCGGCAGGTCGCAGAAGCGGACGTCGATGAACTTGACGTCCTCGTCCGCGATGAACTTCTTGGCCTCGTCGGCGTTCTGGAACATCCAGCTCCTCCTACTCCCGACCGCCTCGCCGGGGGTGGTTGATCGGTCGTGCGGCCAGTGCGGTGGCACACGCTCCACTCGACCCTAGGGATGGGTGATTTCTCGGGCGTGACCCATTTGTTTCGCCGAAGTTAACCGGCTCCGCTACCAGGCTAGCCCCGACACACCCCGCCGTGCTCCGGTCATATACGGGCGCAGTACCGTGTACGGGTGGACAACAGGCAAGCAATCGGATCGTGGCTGTCCGGGCCCCGCGCGGCCATGGAGGACGCGGGTGCCGACTTCGGTTACCGGGGCGAACAGCTCGGTCTGCCGGAGAGCGGACCGAACTCGATCGCCCGGCCCGGCCGGCGGCTCGGCGCCCTCGCCGTGGACTGGGGCCTGAGTGTGCTGATCGCATACGGTCTCATCACCGACGGCTACTCGCCGGCCACCAGCAACTGGGCTCTGCTGGTCTTCTTCGCCCTGAGCGTCCTGACCGTCGGCACGATCGGCTTCACCCCCGGCAAGCGCCTGTTCGGCATCCGCGTCGTCGCGCTGGAGACCGGCACGGTCAACCCGCTGCGCGCCCTGGTGCGCTCGGTGCTGCTGTGCCTGGCGATCCCGGCCCTGGTCTGGGACCGCGACGGCCGCGGCCTGCACGACCGGCTGGCCAGGACGGTCGAGGTGCGGATCTAGGCCCTCTCGTTTGGATCATCCCGGCGTCGCGGGGTCTGGCACGCCCATCTGCGGCGTTGTCGTCGGTTGCCAACTCCCCCGAGCTCCTAGAGCAGGGGGGACCCCCACCGCGTTGGCGCCCTCCTCCGCCTTGCAGCTGCACGCACCAGACCCCCGCTCGGGTCGGCCGAAAGGCGCCGCATCTCACAGCCGGCCTGATCCAAACGACAGGGCCTAGTGACCTGAGTCGGAGATTCGTCGTTGGTTCGGTATGAGTCGTCCGGGTCCGAAGATTCCGCCGTTGTCGGTGACCGATGCCCAGCGGGCCGTGCTGGAGGGCTGGGTGCGTCGCCGCACGACGGCTCAGGCGCTGGCCCAGCGGTCGCGGATCGTGCTGGAGTGCGCCGACGGGCACTCGATCATGGAGGTTTCGCGCCGGCTGCGGGTCACTCCGGACACGGTCCGCACCTGGCGGCGGCGTTTCCTCGAACGGGGCCTGGACGGCCTGTCCGACGAGCCGCGGCCCGGTGTCCCGCGGAAGATCACCGACGCGGACGTCGAGCGGGTCATCGTCAAGACGCTGGAGGAGAAGCCGAAGAACGCGACCCACTGGTCGACGAGGTCGATGGCTGCGGCCACGGGCATGTCGCAGTCCGCGATCTCGCGGATCTGGCGGGCGTTCGCACTCGCGCCGCACCGGTCGCTGTCCACGGACCCGCTGTTCATCGACAAGGTCCGCGACGTGGTGGGCCTGTATCTCGACCCGCCGGAGAAGGCCCTGGTCCTGTGTGTGGACGAGAAGTCCCAGATCCAGGCACTCGACCGGTCCCAGCCCGTGCTGCCGATGGTGCCCGGCGTTCCCGAACGCCGCAGCCACGACTACGTCCGCGCCGGCACCACCACCCTGTTCGCCGCACTCGAAGTCGCCACCGGCAAGGTCATCGGCTCCCTGCACCGGCGCCACCGAGCCGTCGAGTTCAAGAAGTTCCTGACGAAGCTCGACAAGGAGGTCCCCGCCGACCTCGATGTCCATCTGATCCTGGACAACTACGTCACTCACAAGACGCCCGCGGTCAAGCAGTGGCTACCGGCGCACCCGCGGTTCCATCTCCACTTCACACCGACGAGTTCGTCCTGGCTGAACCTGGTGGAGCGGTGGTTCGCCGAGCTCACGCAGAAGAAGCTCAAGCGAGGCGTCCACCGCTCCGTCCAAGCCCTGGAACGGGACATCCGCAACTGGCTCGCCGACTGGAACGAAAACCCCAGGCCGTTCATCTGGACGAAGACCGCCGACGAGATCCTCGACAAAGTCGCCGCCTACTGCCGACGAATCTCCGACTCAGGTCACTAGCCCACAGAGGCGATACGACCACAGGCGACACGACCGGAGGCGATACGCCCACTCGGGCGACACGACGGAAGGGGGCGCCCGGGATCACCCGGGCGCCCCCTTCCGTCGTATCCAGGGGCTCAGCGGCCCTTGCCGCCCTTCGGGAGCTTCATGCCCTTCGGCATCGGGCCCTTGGGCAGCGGCATGTTGCTCATGAGGTCGCCCAGGGCGCGCAGTCGGTCGTTGGTCGCGGTCACCTGCGGGCCGGTGAGCACGCGCGGGAACTTCAGCATGGTGGTGCGCAGCTTCTTCAGCTCCACCTGGCCCTCGCCGGCGCCCACGATCACGTCGTGCACCGGAACGTCCGCCACGATGCGGTTCATCTTCTTCTTCTCCGCGGCCAGCAGCGTCTTCACCCGGTTCGGGTTGCCCTCGGCCACCAGCACGATGCCGGCCTTGCCGACCGCGCGGTGCACCACGTCCTGGTTGCGGTTCATCGCCACCGCGGGGGTCGTCGTCCAGCCCCGGCCGACGTTGTCCAGGACCGCCGCCGCTGCGCCGGGCTGGCCCTCCATCTGCCCGAAGGCGGCCCGCTCGGCGCGGCGGCCGAAGACGATCGCCGACGCCAGGAAGGCGAGCAGCACGCCCAGGATGCCGAGATAGATGGGGTGACCGATCAGGAAACCGATCGCGAGGAAGACACCGAAGGTGATGATGCCGACAGCCGCGAGTACCAGACCGATCGTCTTGTCGGCCCGACGGGTCATCTTGTACGTGAGGGCGATCTGCTTCAGTCGCCCTGCGTTCGCAGCGTCCGCTGCGTTTTCCTTCCTCGCCATGCCACGAAGTCTACGTGGCCCCGGGAGCGGCTACGTACGGCAGTGCCCGGCGACCCGCGGCGCGGGGCCGGTCAGGGGTGGGCGGTGGGCGTCTGCCGCAGGACGCGCTCGGCCTCGACCCGGTCCTTGGCGCGGCGGCGGTCCTCCAGGACGGAGGTCCAGGCGTTGCGCCGGGCGGTGCGCTGGCCGCTGCTCATCAGCAGCGACTCCACGGCGCGCAGCGCGTCGGTGAAGGACGGGATGGGGGTGGCGCGGGTGCTGTGCGGCATGACGTCGTTGACGGGCGCGGCCTGCATCGTCGAGGTCCCCCCTCGGGATGGGTGTACGGGGCGTGATACAAGAGTCACTGTTTGGTGTTACCAGGGCGTGACCGACCGGTCAAACGCGGATGAAACCCTGGAGCGGGACGTGCGAACGACGACGCGGCCCCGACGCACGTCCTCATCAGCGAGGACGGTCGGGGCCGCGCAAAATCGGTCACTACTGGCCAGTAGTAACTTGTGCGTGAGTTCACACGGTTGGCTCTCGCGCCGTCGGCGCTACATCGCCTGGCGATCACACCGCCTGGCGATCACACCGCCTGTGCGGCGATGAACTCCCCACGCTTCTCGATGGCCATCTGGTACAGGCGGCCGGCGCGGTAGGAGGAGCGGACCAGCGGGCCGGACATCACGCCGGAGAAACCGATCTGCTCGGCCTCCTCCTTCAGCTCCACGAACTCGTGCGGCTTCACCCAGCGCTCCACCGGGTGGTGCCGGACGGAGGGACGCAGGTACTGCGTGATGGTGACCAGCTCGCAGCCCGCGTCGTGCAGCTGCTTGAGCGCCTCGCTGACCTCCTCGCGGGTCTCGCCCATGCCGAGGATCAGGTTGGACTTGGTGACCAGGCCGAAGTCGCGGGCCTCGGTGATGACCTTCAGCGAGCGCTCGTAGCGGAAGCCGGGGCGGATGCGCTTGAAGATCCGCGGGACCGTCTCGACGTTGTGCGCGAAGACCTCGGGGCGGGAGGCGAAGACCTCCGCCAGCTGCTCCGGGACGGCGTTGAAGTCGGGGGCCAGCAGCTCGACCTTGGTGCGGCCGCCCTCGCGCTCCGCGGTCTGCTGGTGGATCTGGCGCACGGTCTCGGCGTACAGCCAGGCGCCGCCGTCCTCCAGGTCGTCGCGGGCGACGCCGGTGATCGTGGCGTAGTTCAGGTCCATCGTGACGACGGACTCGCCGACGCGGCGCGGCTCGTCGCGGTCGAGCGCCTCGGGCTTGCCGGTGTCGATCTGGCAGAAGTCACAGCGCCGGGTGCACTGGTCGCCGCCGATGAGGAAGGTCGCCTCGCGGTCCTCCCAGCACTCGTAGATGTTCGGGCAGCCGGCTTCCTGGCAGACCGTGTGCAGGCCCTCGCTCTTCACGAGGTTCTGCATCTTCGAGTACTCGGGACCCATTTTCGCCCGGGTCTTGATCCACTCGGGCTTGCGCTCGATGGGGGTCTGGCTGTTGCGGACCTCCAGGCGCAGCATCTTGCGTCCGTCGGGTGCGACTGCGGACACGACCGGCTCCCTAGCGATTGATTCTTCGGCGCCCTCAAGGGTACGCCCGTGGATTTGCATGTCCGGTGCCCCGTCAGGCCACAGACGGCTCGACCGGGCGCGGCTTGAGGTCCGCGTTCTCCAGTACGTCCTTCAGGTGCCGCTCGGCGACGGGCAGCACCTCGTCGATGGTGACCTCGCGGCCGAGTTCGTACGAGAGCGACGTCACGCCCGCGTCGCGGATGCCGCAGGGAATGATCTTGTCGAAGTTGGAGGTGTCCGGGTTCACGTTCAGGGCGAAGCCGTGCATGGTGACGCCCTTGGCGACGCGGACCCCCATGGCGCAGATCTTGCGGTCCTCGCGACGCTGTCCCGCGTTCGAAGGGGCGTACTCGGGGCCGTTCAGACGGGGGTCGAACTCCGGGTCGGTGCTCCGCGGATCGAAGTCGAGCGTCAGCCCACCGAGGGCGGGGCGCTCCTCGACAAGGTCGCCCAGCACCCAGACACCGGCCCGGCCCTCGACGCGCGAGGTCTCGACGCCGAACTCGGCGCACACCCGGATCATTGCTTCCTCCAGACGGCGCAGGTGGGCGACCACGTCCACCGGGCGGGGCAGCTTCTGGATCGGGTAGCCCACCAGCTGACCCGGGCCGTGCCAGGTGATCTTGCCGCCGCGGTCCACGTCGATCACCGGCGTGCCGTCCAGGGGGCGCTCACTGTCCTCCGTGCGCCGGCCCGCCGTGTAGACCGGAGGGTGCTCCAGCAGCAGGACCGTGTCCTCGATCTCGTCCGCGAATCGCGCCGCGTGCACCCGGCGCTGCTCGTCCCACGCCTCCTGGTACTCGACGGCATCCGCGCCGAATCCCATGCGGACGAACCGCAGCTCACTCACGGCAAGCGCCTCCTCGAAGTCGTAAGGCATGAAACGCGCCCACGCCACTGTACGACTGCCTCGGACGCGTCAGCCCTGCGGGCAATCCTCACACGATCGGATGAATGGGTGGGGAAGTGTGCGATCGCCTGCTTACGCTCCGCTACATTCGCGCCGTCCAAGAGGCCATAAGGGCTGCTCACAGGCAATCCGGCACCTCGCAGGCCTGGAAGGCAGGAGACCGCACCGCAGATGACGGAACGACCCGCGCAGCGCACTCCCAACCGACAGCTCGCCGCGCTCATCGCAGAAGCGGGGTTCTCCAACGCGGGTCTCGCCCGTCGCGTGGACCAGCTCGGGCTCGAACACGGGCTGGACCTCAGATACGACAAGACGTCCGTGACGCGGTGGCTGCGGGGGCAGCAGCCGCGCGGGGCGACCCCCGCCCTGATCGCCGAGGTGTTCACCCGGCGGCTCGGGCGGCGGCTCACCGCCCAGGATCTGGGCCTCGACGCGTGCGCCCCCGTGTACGCCGGGCTGGAATTCGCCGCGACCCCCGACGAGGCGATCGACATCGTCAGCGGCCTGTGGCGCAAGGACTCCGGTAACCACGCCGAGCTGCGGAAGATCGCCTTCACGCCGGCGGGACTCGTGGTGCCCAGCCGGGACTGGCTGATCGGGCGGTCCGACGACAAGGTCGCGCGCGGTGAGCCGCCGGTGCGGGTGCCGGTTCAGGGACGGTCGGTGGTTCAGGGGCGGTCTGTGGTGCCGCAGCAGCGGGGGCGGGCCGAGCGGCCGCCCGCCGTGCGGGTCTCCGCCGGGGACATCGCGGCGCTGCGGTCCGTCGCCGAGTTGTTCCGCACGCTGGACGACACCTACGGGGGCGGGCACGCCCGGCAGGCGCTGGTGCGGTACCTGGAGCACGAGTGCGAGCCGATGCTGCGCGGGGTGTACGGGGAGCAGACCGGGCGCCGGCTGTTCGCCGCGGCGGCCGATCTGACCCGGCTGGCGGGGTGGACGTCGTACGACATCGCGGCGCACGGGCTCGCGCAGCGGTACTTCGTGCAGGCGCTGCGGCTCGCCCAGGCGGCGGGGGAACGGGCGTACGGGGCCTATGTGCTGGTGACGATGAGCCGGCAGGCCGTGTACCTCGGGCACGGACGGGAGGCCGTGCAGCTGGCGCGGGTGGCGCAGCAGGGAGTGGGGACCGGGGTGCCGCCGGTGGTGCAGGCGCTGCTGCACGCGGCGGAGGCGCGCGGGCACGGGGTGCTGGGGGAGGTGCGGTCCTGTACCGCGTCCCTGGTGCGGGCCGAGCGGGCGCTGGAGGCGGCGCGGGGCGGGGACGAGGTGCCGCACTGGGCGCGGTTCTTCGACGAGGCGCAGCTGGCGGACGAGTTCGGGCACTGTCACCGGGATCTGCAGCAGTTCCGGGCGGCGGCGCAGCATGCGGAGCGGTCGTTGCTGCTGCGGGGGAGCGGGTACGCGCGCAGCCGGTTGTTCTGCACGGTGGTGCTGGCGTCGGCGCGGCTGGGGCTGGGTGAGCTGGAGCAGGCGTGCCGGCTGGGGGCCGAGGCGGCGGGGGCGGCCGCGGAGATGCGGTCCGTGCGGGCGGTGGAGTATGTGCGGGACTTCGAGCGGCGGTTGGAGCCGTATCGCGATGCCGCGGCTGTCCGGGGGTACCGGGAGCGGGTTGCTGCCCTGGCTTAGGGGGTGTGCGCGTCTGCGGGCGCATCGTGGCTGGTCGCGCAGTTCCCCGCGCCCCTGAGCCGGCTCGCGGGCACGCACCCGCGGCCGGCCACGACCAGCCTCGTTCAGGTGCCCCGCTACGCAGCCCTCCCCATCGTGGAGGCGGGGTCTGCTCGGTGGAGGGAGCCGGTGAGGCCCAGGTCGGTCAGGAGTGCCGTGGTTGCTCGGTGGGCCGAATGCAGGGCTCCCTGGACCGTGCTCGTGTCGCGGTGGTCGCCGCAGACGTAGAGCCCCGCCAGCAGGCGTACCGGTTTGCGCAGGTCGTGCGGGGGGCGCATCGCCGGGACCGCGTCGGGCGTGTGGTGGACGGCCAGGGTCTCCCAGCGGGCCGTCGACACGCCGTAGAGGCGGGCCAGATGGAGGCGGACGGCGGTGTCCACGTCCGGGGGCGGGGTGCCGAGGACCGTGGAGGAGATCAGGGCGCGGCCCGCAGGAGCGCGGGTCGGGTCGACGCGGCTGATCACCGCCGTATGGGCGACCGGGCCGCCGCGGTCGGCGTCCAGCAGCAGGGAGGCGCCCGTGCGCGGCGGGTCGTCCGTCGTGTGGTGGACGACCGTCACCGGGTGGAAGTCCGGCACCCGCAGCCCCGGCAGCAGCTCGGCGGCGGTGCGGGCGTCCGTGGCGACCAGGACCGCCCGGCAGCGGAAGACACCGTGTTCCGCGGTCGTCACGGAGGTCGTGGCGACCGACGTGGCGCGGACGCCCGTGTGCACGGTGCCCGGCGGCAGGGTGCGGGCCAGCAGCTCCGGCAGGACGTCCGCGCCGCCCTCCGGCAGGCACAGCCGGCCCGCGGCGAACGCGCGCAGCGCCAGGTCGGCGCAGCGGCTGGACGTGGTCAGCTCCGGGTCGCACAGCAGGGCGGCCAGCAGAGGGCGCAGGAAGCCCTCGACGGTGCGGGCGGGCAGGCCGCGCGCGGTGAGGGACCGGCCGGCCTGCGTCTCCGGGCGGGCGAGGACCTCGTCGATCGGCAGGTTGGCCAGCCGGGTCAAGGCCGGGACCAGACGGGCCTGGTCGACCGGCGTGCCCAGCGGGGCGCTCGCGCGTGCCCGGGGCGCGGCGGCCGTGCGGGGCGCACTGGCCAGAGCGCGCACTACGTGAAGTGCGCCGCGTGCGCCCCCAGTGCTCCATGCGCCCCGGCCGGCCGCGGCGGCGCCCGCGTGATGATGCCGGCCGTCGCTGTGCAGCAGGACGCCGGGGGCGAAGGGGCGCACGGCCAGTGCGCCCAGTCCCGGGGTCAGACGTAGTTCGGGATACGCGGTGGACAGCAGCTGGCCGACGCGGTCGAGCCGGAAGCCGTCGACCTTCTCCGTCGCCATGCGGCCGCCCACGCAGGGGGCGGCCTCCAGTACCGCGGTGGTGATTCCTGCGCTGGTCAGCCGATGCGCTGCCGAGAGTCCGGCAACCCCGGCTCCCACGACGACGACGTCTGCCTGGTACGCGGGCTCAAGCACGTGCCCCTCCTCGAGGTTGCGCGGCCGGTGGAGACGTCATGCCCCCAACGGGCGTCCCGGATACCCGAGTTCGGGTCGAGGGTAGGGCGGTGATCGGTCAGGGACAGTCGCGCATGGACAGGGCACGGGCGCACGCCGGTCGCATACGGTCACATCCGTCCCCGGTTCTGTCTCACGCCGCTCGGATCGCGTCCTCGATGCCCGGGAAGGCGAACGTGAAGCCCGACCGCAGCAGGCGCGTGGGAAGCACCCGTTGGCTGCCCAGGACGTCACCCGCCATCTCACCGAGGGCCAGGCGCAGCGCCGCGGCCGGGACCGGCAGCGAGGCCGGGCGGTGCAGGACGCGGGCCATGGCCTCGGTGATCTCACCGTTGGTCAGCGGCTGCGGGGCGGTGAGGTTGACGGGGCCCGACAGGTCCGTGCGGTCCATCAGATGGCGGATCGCGGCCACCTCGTCGTGCAGCGCGATGTACGACCAGTACTGCCGGCCGTCCCCCAGCCTGCCGCCGAGTCCCGCCCGGAACAGCGGGAAGAGACGGCCCCACGCCCCGCCCGACCGCGACACGACCAGGCCGGTCCGCGGCAGCACCGTCCGCACCCCGGCCGCGCGCGCCGGTTCCGTGGCCGCCTCCCACTCCACGCACAGCTCGGGCAGGAAGCCGGTGCCGGGCGGCGCGTCCTCGTCCACCGCCTGCTCGCCCGTGTCGCCGTAGATGCCGATCGCGCTGCCGTTCACGAACACCCGCGGCGGCGTGTCCAGGGACGCCAGCGCCCGCGCCAGCGTGCGGGTGCCCTGCACCCGGCTGGAGCGGATCCGCGCCTTGTACGCCGCGCTCCAGCGCCGGTCGCCGATCCCGGCCCCGGCGAGGTTGACCACGGCGTCGCAGCCCTCGAGCCCCGCGCTGTCCACCGACGAGCGCTCGGGGTCCCAGCGGACCTCGTCCGGGCCGGCCGGGTCGCGGCGCACCAGGCGTACCACCCGGTGCCCCTCCGCGGTCAGGGAACGGGCCAGGGCGCTGCCGATGAGGCCGGACGCGCCGGCCACCGCGATGCGTGCAGGGTGCATGACCCACATCCTCTCCGGCGCCCGCGCGAAAATCGCGGTGAGACGCGTGTGCTGTCCGACGTAGGGTGACCGGCATGTCCGAGCCGAACCCGTCGTTCATACGTACCGCCCGAGCCGAGGACGAGGACGCACTGCGCCGGCTCGACCGCGCCGTGTGGTCCTTCCTGCACTCCGTCGCGGGGCCGCCCGCGCCGGACGCGCCCTTCTTCCCGAAGGACGCCGGGCCCGAAGCCCACCTGGTCGCCGAGATCGACGGCAGCGTCGTCGGATACGTCCGCCTCGGCACGCCCACCCCGCTGCCCTCGAACGCGCACGTGCGCTACATCCGCGGCCTCGCCGTCGCCGAGGAGGCCCGCGGCAAGGGCGTCGGGCGGGCCCTGCTGCGGGCGGCCGTGGCTCAGGCCCGCGGCCAGGGCTTCCGGCGGATCACCCTGCGCGTCCTCGGGCACAACACCGGGGCACGCGCCCTGTACGAGTCGGAGGGCTTCGTCGTCGAGGGCCTGCAGCCGGAGGAGTTCTTCCTGGACGGCGTCTACGTCGACGACGTGATGATGGGCAAGCGGCTCCTCTGACGCACCCCCGCGGTCACGACGTGACGAGGTCGCCCGTGTCCACCGCCTCCGTGGCGTTCTTCCCCTGCCGGGCGTCCTCGGCCACCTCGGCCGTCGTCAGGACGTAGCCCGTCTCGTCGTCCGAGGTGGAGCGGGCGAAGACCACGCCGAACACCCGGCCGTCGGTGGTCAGCAGCGGGCCGCCGGAGTTGCCCGGGCGCACCGTCGAGCGGATGGAGTAGATCTCGCGGGTCACTGTGGCGTCGTTGTAGATGTTCTGGCCGGTCGCGCGCACCCGGCCCGCGACCGTCGCGGCCTGCAGGTTCAGGTCGCCGTCCTGCGGATAGCCGGCCACCACCGCCCGGTCGCCGCGCCGGGCGCCGTCGTCGAAGCGCAGCACGGGCGCCTTCAGGTCCGGCACGTACAGCACCGCCACGTCCCGGTCGGGATCGAACAGCACCACCCGCGCGTCGTAGGTCCGGCCGGCGCCACCCACCCGCACACCCGGGCGGTCGATGCCCGCCACCACGTGGGCGTTGGTCATCACATGCCGGGGCGCGTACACGAAGCCGCTGCCCTCGCGGCCCTGGGTGCCCGCGGCGCCCTCGATCTTCACCGTGCTCAGCTCGGCCGCGTTCGTGGCGGCCGCCGTGACGCTGTCCCCGGTGGGCCGGGGCACCTCGGCCGTCGACTCGTTCTCGAACGGGTTGAACACCTGCGGGAAGCCCGCCTCGGTGAGCGCGGACGTGGCCCGCGAGAACCACGCCGGCGTGGTGTCGGGCATCGCGTCCTGCACCGCGCCGAGCAGCCGCGAGTCCCGTATCGCGCTCGTCACGACGGGAGTGGAGGACGCGCCGAGCACGCTCGCGGCGACCCACGCCACCAGCAGCACGGCGAGCGCGTTGGCCGCCGCCCCGCCGACGCCGTCGGCCACCCTGAGCGGGCCCCGGTCCAGCTCCCGCCGCAGCCGCAGCGCGAGCCGCCCCGCCAGCTCGTGCCCCACCACGGCCGGCACCAGCACCGTGCACACCGCCACGACCGTCGCCGCGGTCGTCCCCGGCGACACGAGGCGCATCGCCCACGGCAGGACCCACACGCCGATCGCCGCGCCGCCCACGAACCCGGCGAGCGAGACGCACCCGGCCACCAGCCCGCGCCGGTAGCCGGAGCCCGCGTACGCCAGGATCACCAGCAGCAGCACGATGTCGAGCAGGTCCACGAAGCCGCCTTTCTCTCGTCCTCCGGACGTGCGGGCCGGGGGCACCCCTGGGTACGCGCGCCAGGGGCCGGATGATCAGCCGTCCACCGAACCCGTCACCGCCTCGGTATCCCGGGAAACGCCCCGGACCGGGACGATGGTTCCACCGGGTGGCACACCACACATCGCGGACCGGGCGCGGCGCGCCCACAGTGGGACACATGCGTGTCGTGCGAAGAGCGCGCGAAGCCGCCCGGGCCCGCGGCGGCGACCGGGCAGCCGCCCGCGTCTCCCCGCGTTCACCCCGGGCAGCCGGCCGTGCCCGCCCCCGGATACCCGGCCCCGCCCTCGCCGCGGCCGCCTGCCTGCCAGGCCTGGCCGCCGCCGTCGCCCTGGTGCTGTGCGCGAACGGTGTCGAGCGTGCCGCCGACGCCCCCCGTCCCGCCGCCCGGCCGCTCGCCGCCCGCCCCGCGCCGCACACCGCGCCCCCGCCGCGGATCGTGCCCCGCACCGCCTGGCTCGGCCCCGGCGTCCGGCCCAGCCAGCCGCCCCCGCGCTACGACGACGAGATCGTCGCCGTCTTCGTCCACCACACCGACACCCCGAGCGCCTACGACTGCGCCGACACGCCCCGCATCATCCGGGACGTCTACACCGGCCAGACCGGCGGCCGCGACTGGGACGACATCGGCTACAACTTCCTCGTCGACCGCTGCGGCACCATCTACGAGGGCCGCGCGGGCGGCGTCGACCGCCCGGTCACCGGCGCCCACACCCAGGGCTTCAACCACCGCACCGCCGGCATCGCCGCCATCGGCACCTTCACCGGGGGCACGCCGGTGCCGCGCGCCATGGCCGACGCGATCGCCGCCCTGGTCGCCTGGAAGCTCGGCCCGGCCGACGTCGACCCGCGCGGCACCGCCCGCCTCACCTCCACCAACAGCGGCAGCCGCTTCCCGCGCGGGGCCACCACCGCGCTTCCGGCGGTCGCCGCCCACCGCGACGCCTACGAGACCACCTGCCCGGGCGCAGCCCTGATCGCCCGCCTGCCGGAGATACGGCAGCGGGCCGCCGCCCTGCAAGGCCGGCCGCCCCGCTGAGGGAGCCCGGCCCAAGGACGCCGCCGGACGGACCGCCCGCGCGGGCGGAGCCGGCTCACTCCCGGAAGCGGTACCACAGCTTCGGATAGCGCTCCGCCAGCGCGCCCTCGTCCTCGAAGTCGACCGGTGTACCCTCCGGTTCCGACGGGGCCGGCGGGATGCCCAGGTCGGGGGCGACCGTGCCGGTGAGCTGTTCGTAGGCCTCGTCGGCGGCGTAGCCCAGCTCCTCGCCGTCGCCGTCGATCTCCTCGTCGAAGGCGTCCAGCAGGTCCGCGAGCGCGTCCGGATCGTGCAGGGCGCCCTCGAACACCTCCCGGCCCTGGCCGATCAGCCAGCAGCGGAAGAAGTCGAAGGCGTCGTCGCTGGCCCCGTCCAGCAGCACCCAGGCCGCGCCCCACAGGTCCCAGCGGTAGGCGCGGTTGTAGCGGACCTCGAAGTGACGGGCGAAGTCGAGCACCGCTTCGGGGTCCTGCCGGAGCAGCCGGTCGACGAGCAGGTCCGCCTGTTCCTCCGGGTCGCCCTCGGCGGCCTCACGAGTGGCGTCGATCAGCTCCCAGAACTCCGTCTCGTCCATCACGGGTCCAGCATCCTGCGTCGGGGACGGGGGCGCACGCGGAGTGCGCCGGTTCGTCACGGCCGGGCGCTCGCCGCCTCATCCGCGCCGCCGTACAGCCGCGCCAGCCGTGCCGCGTCCCCGGCGAACCGCGCGCGCAGGGCCGCCGGGGCCAGCACCTCCGCTTCCGGCCCGAGCGCCCTCAACTGGGTGTGCGCGACCTCCTCGGACTCCACCGGCAGCGTCACCGTCACCCAGCCCTCGCCGTCCGGTTCCCCGGCCGCCGCCAGCGCCTCCCGCGCGGACAGCGTGTCCACGGCCCACCGAAGGGTGCGCACGCCCTCGGGGGACAGCCGTACGACGACCTCGGTGCGCAGCAGCGAGCGGGCGAACCGCTCGGAGTGCTCCGCCCAGAAGCCGGGCAGGTCGAAGTCCTCGTCCCGCACGAAGCGGTCCTCACCGGTCGCGACGGCGGAGAACCGGTCGATACGGTACGTGCGGTAGGCCCCGCCCTCCGCGACCCGCGCGCACAGGTACCAGACCCCGGCCTTAAGCACCAGGCCGTACGGCTCCAGCACCCGCTCCACCTCGCGCTCGCCCCGCCGGTAGCGCGCCGTGACCCGGCGGTCGTCCCACACCGCCTCCGCGACCGCCGGCAGCAGCCGAGGTGTCTCCGGCTCCCGGAACCAGGCCGGCGCGTCCAGATGGAAGCGCTGCGCCGCCGTACGGGAGGCGTCCCGCAGCGACGGCAGCAGCGCTGCGGAGACCTTCAGCCGGGCGGCGGAGGCGGCGTCCTCCAGGCCCATCTCCCTGAGCGCCCCCGGCACCCCCGACAGGAACAGCGCCTCCGCCTCGCCGCGGGCCAGCCCCGTCAGCCGGGTGCGGTACCCGCCGATCAGCCGGTAGCCGCCCGCCCGGCCCCGGTCCGCGTACACCGGGACGCCCGCCTCGCTCAGCGCCTGCGCGTCCCGCGTGACGGTCCGCTCCGACACCTCCAGCTCCCGCGCCAGCTCGGCGGCGGTCATCGAGGGCCGGGACTGCAGCAGGAGCACCATCTTGATCAACCGGGCGGCACGCATACGGCCATCATGCCGGGGCCCACCGACAGCGAAGGGGCACGGCGGACGCCGTACCCCTTCGCTCAGACCCGAGTGACTTACAGGCCGTACTTCTCGCGCGCTTCCTTCACCGACGCCGCCTTGACCTCGCCACGGCCGGCGAGCTGGGCCAGCGCCGCGACGACGATCGACTCGGCGTCGACGCCGAAGTGGCGGCGGGCGGCCTCACGGGTGTCCGACAGACCGAAGCCGTCGGCGCCCAGCGAGGACCAGTCCTGCTCCACCCACTGCGCGATCTGGTCCGGGACCTGGCGCATGTAGTCGGAGACGGCCAGCACCGGACCCTCGGCGCCCTGCAGCGCCCGACGGACGAACGGCACCCGCTCCTCGCCGCGCAGCAGCGCCGCGTCGGCCTCCAGCGCGTCCCGGCGCAGCTCCGTCCAGGAGGTCGCGGACCACACGTCGGCGGCCACGCCCCACTCCTCGGCGAGCAGCTGCTGCGCCTTGAGCGCCCAGTGGATCGCCGTACCGGAGCCCAGCAGCTGGATGCGCGGGGCGTTCGCCGGGACGGTGACGCCCGCGGACTCCGCCGTGTTGAAGCGGTACAGGCCCTTGACGATGCCCTCGTCGATGCCGAGGCCCTGCGGCTTCGCCGGCTGCGGCATCGGCTCGTTGTAGACCGTCAGGTAGTAGAAGACGTTCTGGTCCTCGCCCGGCTTGGCCTCGCCGTACATCCGGCGCAGACCCTCACGCACGATCACCGCGATCTCGTAGGCGAACGCGGGGTCGTAGCTGAGCGCGGCCGGGTTGGTCGCGGCGATCACCGGCGAGTGGCCGTCGGCGTGCTGCAGGCCCTCACCGGTCAGCGTGGTGCGGCCCGCCGTGGCGCCCACCAGGAAGCCACGGCCCAGCTGGTCACCGAGCTGCCACATCTGGTCGGCCGTGCGCTGCCAGCCGAACATCGAGTAGAAGATGTAGAACGGGATCATCGCCTCGCCGTGCGTCGCGTACGCGGTGGACGCGGCGATGAAGTCGGCCATCGAGCCGGCCTCGGTGATCCCCTCGTTGAGGATCTGGCCGTTGGTGGCCTCCTTGTAGTACATCAGCTGGTCGCGGTCGACCGGCTCGTACGTCTGGCCCTTGGGCGAGTAGATGCCGAGGGACGGGAAGAGCGACTCCATGCCGAAGGTGCGCGCCTCGTCGGGGACGATCGGCACCCAGCGCTTGCCGGTCTCCTTGTCCCGGACCAGGTCCTTGACCAGGCGGACGAACGCCATCGTGGTCGCCACGCTCTGCGAGCCGGAACCCTTGTCGAAGGCGGCGAACGCCTTCTCGGCCGGGGCGGGCAGCGCCGGCAGCGGGTGCGTACGGCGGGCCGGGGCCGGGCCGCCGAGCGCCGCGCGGCGCTCCTGCAGGTAGCGGACCTCGGGGGAGTCGGCGCCCGGGTGGCCGTAGGGGACCACGCCGTCGACGAAGTCGCTGTCCTTGATCGGCAGCTCCAGCAGGTCGCGCATCGCCTTGAACTCGTCCACCGTCAGCTTCTTCATCTGGTGGTTGGCGTTCTTCGACGCGAAGCCCTCGCCGAGGGTGTGGCCCTTGACCGTCTGGGCCAGGATCACGGTCGGCGCGCCCTTGTGCTCGACGGCGGCCTTGTACGCGGCGTACACCTTGCGCGGCTCGTGACCACCGCGGGAGAGGTGGAAGCAGTCGAGGATCTTGTCGTCGCTCAGCAGCTTCGCCATCTCGGCGAGCGCCGGGTCCTTGCCGAAGAAGTCCTCGCGGATGTAGGCGGCGTCGCGGGTCTGGTACGTCTGGATCTGCGCGTCCGGTACCTCGCGCAGCCGGCGTACCAGCGCGCCGGTGGTGTCGAGCTGGAACAGCTCGTCCCAGGTGGAGCCCCACAGCGTCTTGATGACGTTCCAGCCGGCGCCGCGGAACTGGGCCTCCAGCTCCTGCACGATCTTGAAGTTGGCGCGGACCGGGCCGTCGAGGCGCTGCAGGTTGCAGTTGATGACGAAGGTGAGGTTGTCCAGCTCCTCACGGGCGGCGAGCGCGAGGGCCGCCGTCGACTCCGGCTCGTCCATCTCGCCGTCGCCGAGGAACGCCCAGACGTGCGAGGCGGAGACGTCCTTGATGCCGCGGTTGGTGAGGTAGCGGTTGAACCGCGCCTGGTAGATCGCCGACAGCGGACCCAGACCCATGGAGACGGTCGGGAACTCCCACAGCCAGGGCAGGCGGCGCGGGTGCGGGTAGGACGGCAGGCCGTTGCCGCCGGCCTCCTGGCGGAAGTTGTCCAGGTGGGCCTCGGTCAGGCGGCCGTCCAGGAAGGCACGGGCGTAGATGCCGGGGGAGGCGTGGCCCTGGATGTACAGCTGGTCGCCGGAGCCGGCGGCCTCTCCGGAGTCCTTGCCCTTGAAGAAGTGGTTGAAGCCGGTCTCGTAGAGCCAGGCCGCGGAGGCGAAGGTGGCGATGTGGCCGCCGACGCCGTGCTTGCTGCCGCGGGTCACCATGGCGGCCGCGTTCCAGCGGTTCCAGGCGGTGATGCGGGCCTCCAGCTCCGGGTCACCGGGCAGGCCCGGCTCCGCGGAGGTGGGGATGGTGTTGACGTAGTCCGTCTCGAGGAGCTTCGGCAGGGCGATGCCGGCGCCCTCGGCGCGCTCCAGCGTGCGGCGCATCAGGTACGCGGCCCGGTGCGGCCCGGCCGCCTTGGCGACGGCGTCCAGGGAGGCCTGCCACTCGGCGGTCTCCTCGGGGTCACGGTCCGGGAGCTGGTCGAGCTCGCTCGGCTGGATGGCGTTGGGGTCGGTCATGTCGCCGCCTTCCTCAGTCGAAGGGGGGTTCCCTCACAGCGAAGGGTTCGGGGGTGCCCTAGGTCTTTGGCAGGACAGGGCTCGAGAACTTCGGTGGAAGTCCGTCGGTGACTCTAACTCCGTGATCGATGATCGATCAAAGGGTTGAGGCCGAAAACCTCTTGATCACGAGAAAGTCGGCACGGGGTGCCTCCGGCGGTGGCACGGGGTGACGGCCCGGGTGGGGTATTTGTGCAGGTGAGCGCGGTGGGGCGCAGGAGAGCCCGGGCGGTGCGGTGGGGTGGCGGGTGCGGGTTGCGCTGTGGCTGATCGCGCAGTTCCGCGCGCCCCTTTCGGGGCGCCTTCGGGGACGGGAAGTGCAGGGGCGGCGGGGCGATACTCCCTAAGCGCGGGGGGCGCAGCCCAGGACGTGGGCCTTCACCAGTTCCGCGATCCGGGGATCGCGGCGCTGGAAGGCCTGCACCAGCTCCTCGTGCTCCTCCGCGTACGACTGCTGGACCGTGCCCAGCCAGCGGATCGACAGGGCCGTGAAGACCTCGATGCCGAGGCCCTCCCAGGTGTGCAGCAGCACGGAGTTGTCGGCCGCGCGGACCAGCTCGCGGTGGAAGCCCACGGTGTGCCGGACCTGGGCCGTGCCGTCGGCGTTGCGGTCGGCCGCGTAGAGCGCGGTGACGTGCGGCTCCAGCACCGAGCAGTCCACCGCCAGCTTCTCCGCCGCCAGCTCGGCCGCGATGGCCTCCAGGCCGGCCCGAACGGGGTAGCTCTCCTCCAGGTCGGCCGCGGTCAGGTTGCGTACCCGCACGCCCTTGTTCGGGGCCGACTCGATCAGCCGCAGCGACTCCAGCTCACGCAGCGCCTCGCGGACCGGGGTCTGGCTGACCTCCAGCTCGGTGGCGATACGGCGCTCCACGATCCGCTCGCCCGGCTGCCAGCGCCCGCTGACGATTCCCTCCACGATGTGCTCGCGGATCTGTTCGCGCAGCGAGTGGACGACGGGCGCGGTCATGAGGGCTCCTTAGGGAGGGCTGACATTTAGACAATACGGCGGCTTCGCTCCGCGGGAAGGGCGTGTGGGGGTGTCTTTGCGCAGGTGAGATGAGGGTTACACGCCGTGGGTGCGCCAGGGGCGCCCACTGGCTCGGGTTCGTCCCCTCTCGGGCGGGTGCGGGTCGTATGCGGCTGGTCGCGCCCACGCGGCGGAGCCGCATGTCGATACGGCCCCGCGCCCCTCGGGGGTGCGGCCGCCCCGCGCAGCAAAAGACGGCGCCCCGCCCGGAAGACTCCGGGCGGGGCGCCGTACTGCCTGGATCACAGAGTTCAGAGACCGAGCTCGACCTCGAACTCGCCCGCTTCCAGGATCGCCTTGACCGTGGTCAGGTAACGCGCGGCGTCGGCGCCGTCCACCAGGCGGTGGTCGTAGGACAGGGTCAGGTAGACCATGTCGCGGATGCCGATGACCGTGCCCTCGGCGGTCTCGATGACGGCCGGACGCTTGACCGTGGCACCGATGCCGAGGATCGCGACCTGGCCGGGCGGCACGATGATCGTGTCGAACAGCGCGCCACGCGAACCGGTGTTGGAGACGGTGAAGGTCGCGCCGGACAGCTCGTCCGGGGTGATCTTGTTGGCGCGGACCTTGCCGGCCAGCTCCGCCGTGGCCTTGGAGATGCCCGCGATGTTGAGGTCGCCGGCGTGCTTGATGACCGGGGTCATCAGGCCCTTCTCGGAGTCCACCGCGATACCGATGCTCTCGGTGTCGAAGTAGGTGATCGTGCCCTCGGCCTCGTTGATCTTGGCGTTGATGACCGGGTGGGCCTTCAGTGCCTGCGCGGCGGCCTTGACGAAGAACGGCATCGGGGAGAGCTTGACGCCCTCACGCGCGGCGAAGGAGTCCTTCGCCTGGGCGCGCAGCCGCATCAGCTTGGTGACGTCGACCTCGACCACCGAGGACAGCTGGGCCTGCTCGTGCAGGGCCTTGACCATGTTGTCGCCGATGACCTTGCGGATCCGCGGCATCTTCACGGTCTGACCGCGCAGCGGGGAGACCTCCAGCGCCGGGGCCTTCTTGGCGGCGGACGGAGCAGCCGGGGCCGGGGCCGGGGCGGCGGCGGGCGCCTTGGCGGCCTCGGCGGCGGCCACGACGTCCTGCTTGCGGATACGGCCGCCGACACCGGTGCCCTTGACGGTGGCCAGGTCGACGCCGTTCTCGGCGGCGAGCTTACGCACCAGCGGGGTCACGTAGGCGCCGTCGTCGGCCGGCTGGGCGGCGGCCGGAGCGGCCGGGGCCGGGGTCACCGGGGCCGGGGCCGGCGCCGGAGCCGCGGGGGCGGCCGGAGCCGGGGCGGCAGCGGCGGGCGCGGCCGGAGCGGCGGGGGCCGGGGCGGCGGGCTGGGCCGGGGCCGCGGGGGCGGCCGGGGCCTCGGCGGCGGGGGCCGGAGCCGGGGCCGGGGCGGCGGCCGGAGCGGCACCCGCCTCGCCGATGACGGCGAGCTTGGCGCCGACCTCGGCGGTCTCGTCCTCGTTCACCACGATCTCCAGCAGCACGCCGGAGGCGGGCGCCGGGATCTCGGTGTCGACCTTGTCCGTGGAGACCTCGAGCAGCGGCTCGTCGGCCTCGACGGAGTCGCCGACCGACTTCAGCCAGCGGGTGACGGTGCCCTCGGTGACGGACTCGCCGAGCGCCGGGAGGACCACGTCGGTGCCCTGTGCGGAGGAGGCGCCGGAGGTGGCCTCGGCGGACGGGGCCGGGGCCGGGGCGGCCTGCTCGGTGGACGGCGCGGCCGCGGCGGGCTCGGGGGCCGGGGCCGGAGCCTCCTCGGCGGCCGGAGCCGGGGCGGCAGCGGGGGCACCGGTGCCGTCGTCGATGACGGCCAGCTCGGCGCCGACCTCGACCGTCTCGTCCTCGGCGACCTTGATGGAGGCCAGGACACCCGCGGCGGGGGAGGGGATCTCGGTGTCGACCTTGTCGGTGGAGACCTCGAGCAGCGGCTCGTCGGCCTCGACGCGCTCACCCTCGGCCTTCAGCCAGCGGGTGACGGTGCCCTCGGTGACGCTCTCACCGAGCGCCGGAAGGGTTACGGAAACCGCCATGGTTTCGGTTGCTCCTTACGAGTTGCGGAAAGTCTGTGTCGTCGCGCCCGAGGGTGATCAGTCGTGCGCGTGCAGCGGCTTGCCCGCCAGTGCCAGGTGCGCCTCGCCGAGCGCCTCGTTCTGCGTCGGGTGGGCGTGGACGAGCTGGGCGACCTCGGCCGGCAGCGCTTCCCAGTTGTAGATCAGCTGGGCCTCGCCGACCTGCTCGCCCATACGGTCACCGACCATGTGGACGCCGACCACGGCACCGTCCTTGACCTGGACGAGCTTGATCTCGCCCGCGGTCTTCAGGATCTTGCTCTTGCCGTTGCCCGCCAGGTTGTACTTCAGAGCGACGACCTTGTCCGCGCCGTAGATCTCCTTGGCCTTGGCCTCGGTGATGCCGACGGAGGCGACCTCCGGGTGGCAGTAGGTCACCCGCGGGACACCGTCGTAGTCGATGGGGACGGTCTTCAGACCGGCCAGCCGCTCCGCCACCAGGATGCCCTCGGCGAAGCCGACGTGCGCGAGCTGGAGCGTCGGGACGAGGTCACCGACGGCGGAGATGGTCGGAACGTTGGTGCGCATGTACTCGTCGACCAGGACGTAGCCGCGGTCCATGGCGACGCCGGCCTCCTCGTAGCCCAGGCCCTGGGAGACCGGCCCGCGGCCGACCGCGACCAGCAGGACCTCGGCCTCGAACTCCTTGCCGTCGGCGAGGGTGACCTTGACGCCGTCCTGGGTGTACTCGGCCTTCTGGAAGAAGGTGCCCAGGTTGAACTTGATGCCGCGCTTGCGGAAGGCGCGCTCGAGCAGCTTGGAGGAGTTCTCGTCCTCGACCGGGACGAGGTGCTTCATGCCCTCGATGATCGTGACGTCCGAGCCGAAGGACTTCCACGCGGAGGCGAACTCGACGCCGATGACGCCGCCGCCCAGGATGATCGCGGACTTCGGCACGCGGTCCAGGACGAGGGCGTGGTCGGAGGAGATGATCCGGTTGCCGTCGATCTCCAGGCCCGGCAGCGACTTCGGCACGGAGCCGGTCGCGAGCAGGATGTGGCGGCCCTGGACGCGCTGACCGTTCACGTCGACGGAGGTGGCCGACGACAGGCGGCCCTCACCCTCGATGTACGTCACCTTGCGGGAGGCGACCAGACCCTGCAGGCCCTTGTACAGGCCCGAGACCACGTCGTCCTTGTACTTGTGCACACCCGCGATGTCGATGCCCTCGAAGGTGGTCTTGACACCGAACTGCTCGCTCTCGCGCGCCTGGTCGGCGATCTCACCGGCGTGCAGCAGGGCCTTGGTGGGGATGCAACCCCGGTGCAGGCAGGTACCGCCGACCTTGTCCTTTTCGATCAGGGCGACGTCCAGGCCCAGCTGAGCCCCGCGCAGGGCCGCGGCGTAACCACCGCTACCACCGCCGAGGATCACTAGGTCGAAAACGGTGCTGGCGTCGTTCGCCACGTCACGTCCTCCATGCATGTGCGCCGTACGCCGGTCGTCGATGACCGGCAGGCGGCTGGTGTCCGGCCGCTCGTTCTTCGGCCCTCGGGTAGGGGCCCTGTCCTGCCGGGCTCCATCTTTGCACTTGTCGGACGGGATCGAGACGCCGGGCCGGTGTGTGAGACGTCCCACCTTTCCTGGTGAGCGACGGGGCGGATGCCGACGCAAAGGGGCGCGGGGCCGTACCGACATGCGGCTCCGCCGCGTGGGCGCGATCAGCCCAACGCGGCGGAGTGCGTCGTACGGCGCCGACAGGCGACCTACGAACCGGACATCACCCGAGGTCACCGGCCGCGGCCAGCTCCGCGACCCGGACCAGCGTCCGCACCGCCGTGCCCGTGCCGCCCTTCGGCGTGTAGCCGAACGGCCCGCCCTCGTTGAACGCCGGACCGGCGATGTCGAGGTGCGCCCACGGGATGTCCTCGCCGACGAACTCGCGCAGGAAGAGACCGGCGACGAGGCCGCCGCCCATCCGCTCACCCATGTTCGCGATGTCGGCGACCTGGGAGTCCATGCCCTTGCGCAGGTGCTCCGGCAGCGGCATCGGCCAGGCCGGCTCGCCGACCTCCTCCGCGGCCTCGTGCACCGCGGCGCGGAACGCGTCGTCGTTGGCCATGACGCCGAACGTCCGGCTGCCCAGCGCCAGCATCATCGCGCCGGTCAGCGTGGCCACGTCGATGATCGCGTCCGGCTTCTCCTCCGACGCCGCCCACAGGGCGTCGCCCAGCACCAGCCGGCCCTCGGCGTCGGTGTTGAGCACCTCGACCGTCTTGCCGCTGTACATGCGCAGCACGTCACCGGGGCGCACGGCGGAACCGGAGGGCATGTTCTCGGCCAGCGCCAGCCAGCCGGTGACATTGACCTCCAGGCCCAGGCGCGCGGCGGCGACGACGGCGGCGAAGACGGCCGCCGCACCGCTCATGTCGCACTTCATGGTCTCGTTGTGACCGGCCGGCTTCAGCGAGATGCCGCCCGAGTCGTAGGTGATGCCCTTGCCCACGAAGGCGAGGTGCTTCTTGGCCTTGGAGCTGGTGTAGGACAGCTTCACCAGGCGCGGAGCGGCCGCGGAGCCGCCGCCGACGCCGAGGATGCCGCCGTAGCCGCCCTTGGTGAGCGCCTTCTCGTCGAGCACCTGCACCCTGATGCCGTGCTCCTTCGCCGCGGTCTGCGCGATCGCGGCGAAGGACTGCGGGGTGAGGTCGTTCGGCGGGGTGTTGATCAGGTCGCGGGCGCGGTTCAGCTCCTCGCCGACCGCGGTGGCGCGGGCCAGCGCGCCCTTGTACGCGGCGTCGCGCGGCTTGCCGCCGAGCAGCACGGCCTCGGCGAGCGGCGCCTTGCCGTTCTTGGCCTTCGCGTCGTTCTTGGCCTGACGGCCGTTCTGCTTGTAGACGTCGAAGGAGTACGCGCCCAGCAGCACGCCCTCCGCGACGGCGCCTGCGTCGGCGGCGTCGGTCAGCGGCAGCGCGAACGCGGCCTTCTTCGTCCCGGTCAGGGTGCGGGCGGCCACGCCGGCGGCCCGGCGCAGCGCCTCGGCGTCGTACGTCTCGTCCTTCTCCGGCTCCGCGCCCAGGCCCACCGCGATCACGAGCGGTGCCTTGAACCCGGCCGGCGCCGGCAGCTTCGTCACCTCGCCCTCGGCACCGGAGGCCCCGAGGGTCTCCAGGACGGCGGCGAGCCGCCCGTCGTAGGCCTTGTCCACGGCCTCGGCGCCCGGTGCGACGACCAGGTCGCCGGACTTGGATCGGGTGCCCTTGGCGACACCGATCACGATCGCGTCGGCCCGCAGACCGGACGCCGCGGCGGTGCTGAGAGTGAGAGCAGTCACGGTGGTGATATCTCGCTTCCGATGTGAAGTTCCTGCGGCCGAGTGGTGTGGGTTCGACCGGACCCGACGGCCGACACTAGATCCGGGTCCGGGAGGCGGTCCCCACCGGGGTGTCCTGACCGGCGCGGCGGACCGGCGGGACACCTGGAGGGAGCCTACGCTCGCGGGCCCGTTCGCTCACTCCTGCGAGCGTTCACCTGTCGGTGGCGTCATGGCCATTTCCCGATCCTCGCACCTGATGACCTGAGTCACACTCATCGGGTTCCGGTGAGTACCGACCTCATCGCTTCGCATCATTTCTGGAGAAGCTCGCCGCCGAACTCGGCATCACCGACGGCCGGCCTCACCTTCTTCGACTTCGCGGTGAACGAGCAGTGCGCCCGGTACGGCGAGTGCGCGCGGCTGACCCCGTTCGTGCGGGCCGGCAAGGCGGTCTTCGCCGTCGAGTACGAGCTGCCGACGGGCCGCTTCTGCGCGGCCTCGCGCCGCCTGGGGCTGAGTTCGATGCTCAAGAAGTACGAACTGGGGGCGTGGCGCCGGCCCTGCTGAGACCCAGTCCCGTCACCGCCGTCCCCGCGATCCGGTCGGCCAGTGAACGGCGGCTGGGGGAGAACACCGGCAGCGCGTTGACCAGGAACAGCAGCATCGCCAGCGCCCACACCAGGAACGACAGTGCGAAGTGCCCCCCGATCAGCAGCACGCAGGCCACCGCGTACACGGCGACGTCGGCGGCCGTGGTGACGGCGGCGCGCAGCGCGGCCCGGCGCGGGGCGGCCTCCGCCACCCTCAGACCGAGCACGCCCTTGCCGACGGTGCGCCCGAGGAGGACGAGGCAGGCCCACTGGTAGGCGAACGTGGCGAGCACCAGCACCGCGAAGGCCTGCTCCACGTACAGCACCGCCTTGTGCCACAGCGACGACCCGAGGTGCTCGGAGGCGCCGAGCACGTCGCCGCGCGAGGTCAGCAGATCCAGGCCGCCGCGGGTGGCGAGTTCGGGCACGTCGGTGACGAGCGCGGATATCCGGTGGAAGGTGAGCACCGCGAGCGCCGACGCCGCCGCGACGACGAGCGCGAAGTCGATGAACCAGGCCACGGCACGGCGCAGCTTGGGCATGACGGTCCCCCGATCGATCATTGTCCGTGTACGGCGGAAGAGATTACCGACCCAGGCACAGCACCAGCAGGACGACCGTTGCGGCCGTCTCCGCCAGCGCGCCGAACACATCACCGGTGACCCCGCCGAAGCGGCGGACGCAGTGCCGCAGCAGGAGTTCGGCGGCGGCGAGCGCGAGCAGCACCGCGAGAGCGGCGCGCAGCGCGTCGTATACGCCGAGGAGGGCGCCGCCCGCCGCGGCGGCAGCGGTGACCAGGGCGGCGGCGCCCGCCGCGCCGCCCGCCGGTACGACCCCTGCCACGGCGGCGCCGAGGCCCTCGGGACGGGCGGCCGGGACTCCCCGCCGGGCCGCCAGCGTCAGCGCCAGCCGGGCGGTGGCGGCCGAGACGAGGGCGGCCAGCGTGCCACGGCCCCAGGAGCCGCCGTAGAGCTGCGCGAGCGCCGCGACCTGGGCGAGCAGCACGAAGACCAGCGTGAGCACGCCGAACGGCCCGATGTCCGACTGCTTCATGATCCGCAGCGCGTCCTCGGCGGGCTTGCCGCTGCCCAGCCCGTCCGCGGTGTCGGCGAGCCCGTCCAGGTGCAGTCCCCGGGTCAGTACGGCGGGGACGGCGGCCGCGGCGGCGCAGGCGAGCAGCGCGCCGGCGCCCAGGGCCAGCAGGGCGAGCGCGCAGCCGGCGGCCAGGGCGCCGACGACCAGGCCGGCGACGGGCGCGGCCAGCATGCCGCCGCGAGCGGCTCCGCGGTCCCAGCGGGTGACGGTGACCGGCAGGACGGTGAGCGTGCCGAAGGCGAACCGCAGGCCGTCGAGGGGGGAGGGGGTCGTGGACACCGGCGCAGGGTATCCGGGGGGCGCGCGGGCACGGACGGCGGCCGGGGACGAGCGCGACTAAAGTGCGGATATGGGGCATTGGTGGGTGCGCAACATCGTGGAGCCGGGCAAGCTGCCCCTGCTCCTCGCTCTGACCGCCTTCGTGCTGACCTTTCTGGTCACCCGGCTCATCACCCGGCTGATCCGGGCCGGCAAGGGCCCCTTCGGCAATGTGAAGGCGGGCGGGGTGCACGTCCACCACGTCGTCCCGGGGGTCGTCCTCACCGTCGTGGGAGGCTTCGGCGCGGTCGCCGGCGGGCAGCACGGCTTCGGCTCGGGCCTCGCCGCGGTCGTCTTCGGCATCGGCGCCGGGCTGGTCCTGGACGAGTTCGCGCTGATCCTGCACCTCGACGACGTCTACTGGAGCGAGGCGGGCCGCCAGAGCGTCGAACTCGTCGTCTTCACCGCCGCGCTGGTCGGGCTGGTCCTCGTCGGCTTCGCGCCCTTCGGCGTCAACGACCTCAGCCAGGGGGAGCTGCAGGACCGGGGGCAGGTCATCCTGACCGTCGGGGTGAACTTCCTCTTCTCGCTGATCGCCCTCGCCAAGGGCAAGGGCCGCATGGCCGTCATCGGCGTGATCATCCCCTTCATCGCGCTGATCGGCGCCGTACGGCTGGCCCGTCCCGGCTCCCTGTGGGCCAAGCGCCTCTACCGCCGCCGTCCCCGCGCCCGGGCCAAGGCCGGACTGCGCGCCTACCGCCACGACCTGCGCTGGTCCCGGCCCCGCCGTGCCGTCCAGGACTGGCTCGGCGGCAAACCGGATCCCGAGCCGGCCCGGACCGTCGAACGCCGGTGACGCCGCCGCCACTGCGCCGCCGCGCACAGCACCACCACGCCCGCGAGCGCGGCCAGGTGCTCCTTGCCGGCCAGGTTCTCCTTCACCAGCACCTCGGCGATCATCGCCACGGTCACCGCCGCGGCCGTGACATGGGCCCCGTAGTGCCAGCACAGGTACACCGCGAGACACACCACGGCCGCCGACGGGCCCGTGTCGACCACCTGGGCGTCGGAGGCGGGCAGGCCGAGCGGGCTGTGCGGGCCGAGCCGGATGCCGAGGCGGGCGTAGAGGGTGCCGGCCAGGGTCGCGGCATAGGCGATGACCAGGGTCCGCCACCAGCCCAGGCACAGCTCGGCGATGCCGAACACCAGCAGGATCTGGGCCAGCGCGCCCCATACGGGCAGGTCGAGCGCGGGCACGTACAGGGACAGGGGCGTGCGCAGCAGGGCCAGCCAGAGGGGGTCCTCGGCACGCACGGCGCCGGCGGCCTGCACGACGCCGAAGCCCCAGGGCTGGTTCTGCACGAACTGGAGCACGGCCGTCAGGCACACCGCCGCCAACGTCATCGGAGCCGCCCGCCAGTGCCGCTTGAGCAGCGGCTCGCGCACGGTGACGTACAGCAGTCCCCATTCGGCGCGGGCCCAGCGGGCGAGGTGGTTCATCTGCGGGTCTCCAAATGCGTACGGTGCAGCCACTTCGGCAGCCCCGGCGCCTCCAGGAAGCCTTCCGCGCGCGCCGCGGCGAGGCCGATGCGCAGCAGGTCCGCGCTCTTCTCGAAGAGCAGGAACCGGGGCTCCCAGATGGGCCGGTACTTCGCGTTGGCGCGGTAGAGCGACTCGATCTGCCACCACCGGGAGAAGAAGCTGAGCAGCGACCGCCACAGCCTCAGCACCGGCCCGGCGCCGAGACGTGCGCCACGTTCGAAGACCGAGCGGAACATCGCGAAGTTGAGAGAGACCTGGGTGATCCCGATCTCGCCGGCCCGCCGCAGCAGTTCGATGACCATGAACTCCATCAGGCCGTTGTCGGAGTCCCGGTCCCGCCGCATCAGGTCCAGGGAGAGCCCCTTCGGACCCCAGGGCACGAAGGACAGCAGCGCCCGCAGCCGGCCCTCGGCGTCATGGCACTCCAGCATCACGCACCGGCCGTCGTCGCTGTCCCCGAGCCGTCCCAGCGCCATGCTGAAGCCCCGCTCGGTGGCCCCGTCCCGCCAGTCGTCGGCGCGGCGCACCAGATGCGTCATCTCGTCCGCCGGGATCTCCTCGTGCCGCCGGATCCGCACCGTGTACCCGGCCCGCCGCACCCGGTTGCAGGCCTGCCGCACCGTGCGCATGGCCCGCCCCTCCAGGGTGAACTCGGCGACCTCCACCACCGCCTCGTCGCCGAGCTCCAGCGCGTCCAGGCCGTGCCGCGCGTACACGGTCCCGGCCTCCTCGCTCGCCCCCATCACCGCCGGGATCCAGCCGTGCGCGCGGGCCTGTGCCAGCCACGGCTCGATCGCCCCCGGCCACGCCTCCGGATCGCCCAGCGGATCCCCGGACGCCAGTGACACCCCGCCGAGCACCCGGTAGGCGACGGCCGCCTTCCCCGTCGGCGACCACACCACGCTCTTCTCGCGGCGCAGCGCGAAGTAGCCGAGCGAGTCCCGCTCCCCGTGCCGCTCCAGCAGTTCCCGCAGCCCCTTCTCGTCCTCGGCGGTGAGCGGGTCGACGGCCCGCCGGGAGCGGAAGGCGGCGTACAGGACGGCGAGCACCAGGGCCGTGCTGAGCACGTTGACCGCCACGTCCACCCAGGTGGGCGTCGACAGGCCGGGGAAGCGGGAGTCGTCCGCGGCGACCGAGACCAGCCGCAGCGTGCCGTACCGCCAGCGGGAGGCGAACGTCGAACGGCCGGCGTCCGCCGCCTGGTTGGTGACCGTCACCAGCAGCGCCGCCAGCAGCGAAGCGGCGAGCCCGCCACCGGCGGCGACCACGGCGGCGAGCCGGGGGTTGGACCGGTCGCCCTTGGCGTAGAACGCACGCCGGCCGGCGAGCAGCGAAGCGACGAAGGCCGCGGTCAGGGCCAGCGACACCCAGTTCTGAGCGGAGCGCCGGATCTCCGGCAGCAGCGCCATGGCCAGGGCGAACAGCGCGAGGAACGCCCCGCCGAGCACCAGGTTCAAGATCCACGCGGCCCGTTTGCGCCGCCGTATGGTGACGGCCAGGAACGCGGTGAAGACACCCGACGCGAACCCGGCCGTCAGCAGGTAGGGCGTGAAGAGGTTCTCCTGGTTGTGCCGCCGTACGTCCTGCCCGAGGGAGACCCACACCGCGCTCAGGAAGTTGACGAAGGCGACGGCGCGCAGATACCAGACGGCGAAGGCGGCGGCCCGACGTGCGATGCGGCTCTCTCCCATGACCGGGGATCATATGGCCGCCGTTGGGGGAAACCGCCCCATTTGCTCTGCCCGGGGTGGTCGCTACTCCCCGTCGCTTTCGTCCACCGAAGCGGACTTTTCGGCCTTGTCTAGATGTCTGCGTTGTCTGCGTTGTCTGCGTTGTTTGCGTTCTCTGCGTTGACGGCGTCGTCTTCGCTGTCTTCCTTGACGTCCTTCTCCGGCAGCTCCGCCGCGAGGGCCGCCGCGGCCTGCACCAGCGGCAGCGCGAGCAGACCGCCGGCGCCCTCGCCGACCCGCACGCCCTGGTCCAGCAGTGGCTCCAGCGCCATCCGGTCCAGCGCCTTGGCCTGCCCCGGCTCCCCGCCGGTGTGCCCGGCCAGCCACCAGTCCGGCGCCCGGAACGCGATCCGCTGCCCGACCAGCGCGCACGCCGCGGTCACCACGCCGTCCAGGATCACCGGCACCTTGCGCACCGCGCACTGCAGCAGGAAGCCCGTCATCGCCGTCAGGTCGGCGCCGCCCACGGCCGCCAGCAACTGCAACTGGTCGCCCAGCACCGGCCGGGCCCGGCGCAGCGCGTCCCGGATCGCCGCGCACTTGCGCATCCACGCCAGATCGTCGATGGCCAGCCCGCCCCGCCCGGTCACCACCGACGCGTCGGTCCCGCACAGCGCCGCGATCAGCACCCCGGCCGCCGTGGTCCCGCCGACGCTGACGTCGCCGAGCACGATCAGATCCGTACCGGAGTCGGCCTCCTCGTCGGCCACCGCGACACCGGCCCGGAAAGCGGCCTCCGCCTCCTGGAGGGTGAGCGCGTCCTCGACGTCGATCCGGCCGCTCCCGCGCCGCACCCGGTGCCGTACGACGTCAGCGGGCAGCTCCTCCGGCGCGCAGTCCAGCGCCATGTCGACCACCCGCACGGGGACGCCGAGCTGCCGGGCCAGCACCGACACCGGCCGGGCGCCCTCCAGCACGTCCCGCACCAGCGCCGCCGCGGTGCCGGCGGGGCGCGCCGAGACGTCCAGCTCGGCGATCCCGTGGTCGCCGGCGAACAGCACGACCCGGGGATGTCCGACGGGGCGCACCGGCACGACGCCCTGCGCCGCGGCCAGCCACTCGCCCAGTTCGTCCAGGCGTCCCAGCGCTCCGGCCGGCACGATCTGACGCTCGCGGCGGGCCTCCGCGTCGCGGCGCACCCCGCCGTCGGGGCGCTCGATGAGATCGGTGAAGTCGTCGAGATTAAGCGAGCTCATTCGCCGAACAGTACCGGCACCGGTCGAACACGACCGCGCCACGCCGTGACCCCGCGGGCATGGCGTCGTTGCACCCCGGAAGGCGGTCCCGTACGTTCCGTTTTGCCACGGATTGTCGTCTGGGAGGCGCCGATGTCGACCGTTCCGCCCCTGCCGGCCGTTCCACCCATGCCGAGCCTCCCGCCCACCCCGCTGCAGCCACGGGCACCGCGCGCGCAGTGCCCATGGTGCGGCTCGGCGCTGCTGACCGGCCGGCGCCGCCTGCGGGCACTCGCCCGCCGCCTCGCCCGCCTCGTCGCGGAGCCCGAGAGCTGGCTCGACGTGGGCACCGGCGACGGCGCGTTCCCGGACGCGGCACGGGAGTTCTTCCCGTACACCTCCTTCGACGGCGTCGACCCCGCCCCCCGCGTGCTGTGGGCGCGCGCCGCGGAACGCGTCGAGGAGGCCTACGTCGGCCAGCTCACCGACACCGGGCTGACCGGCCGCTACGACGTCGTCACCCTGCTCCACCACCTGGAACACAGTGCCGACCCGCGCCGGGAACTGGCCGCCGCCCTCACCGCCCTGCGCCCCGGCGGCCACCTCGTCGTCGAACTCCACACCCGCAACAGCCCGTTCAGACCCGCCGACGTGCACACCGAACTGACGGACCGGGGCTGCACCCTGCTGACGAAGAGACCCCGCGCCTGGTCACCGACGTACCGCGTCATCGCCCGGAAGAACTGACCCGGGCTCAGCCGCGCAGCACCAGCGCCTGCCCGGCCACGACCAGCACCACCTGCTCGCACTCACCGGCGACCGCCGCGTTCAGCCGGCCCAGCTCGTCCCGGTAGCGCCGCCCCGACGCCGTGGCCGGCACCACGCCGGAGCCGACCTCGTTGGACACCAGCACCACCGTCCGCCGCGCCGTGCGCACCGCCCGAGCAAGCGCCGCCACCCGCTCGCGCAGGGCACGCTCACCGCCACCGGCCCACGTCCCGTCCTCCCACGCCCCGACCGAGTCCATCGCGTGGGCCAGCCACAGCGACAGACAGTCGATCAGCACCGGCGGCCCCTCCTCCTGCAGCAGCGGCACCAGGTCGACCGTCTCCGCCGTGCGCCACGACCCCGGCCGCCGCTCCCGGTGCAGCGCCACCCGCGCCGCCCACTCCGCGTCCCCGTCCCGGGCGCCGCCCGTCGCCACGTACAGCACGTCCGGGAACGCCTCCAGACGCCGCTCCGCCTCCACCGACTTGCCCGACCGGGCCCCGCCCAGCACCAGCGTCCGCCGCGGTACGTCGGGCACGTCCTCGTACGCCCCGACCACCAGCGTCGTCCCGTCCGGCACCGCCCGCGCGCCCGCCGCCGCGAGCCGCCGCGACAGCTCACGGCCCGGCGGCACATCGTGGTCGAGGTGGACCGCGACGACATCCGTGGCCGGCCCCACCGCGCCCACCGCCCGCAGCCGGGCCAGCGCGTCCGGCCGCCCCACGACGTCCGCCAGCACCATGTCGTACGGCGCCGCCGGACCGGATGCCGCCTCCAGCCCGGCCGGCGCGCAGCCCGGCGGCAGATACAGCAGCCGCTGCCCCTCGGGACCGGTCACCGCGTATCCCGTGCCCGGCGTGTCCATCGCCAGCGCCCGCACCCGATGCCCCGTCAGCAGCGCCAGCTCCCGCCCGTCCGGCACCCGCCCGGGCTGCGGCAGCCCGGCCGGCACCTCCACCGGCGGCCCGTCGTGCGGATGCGACAGCAGCACCTGCCGTACCCCGCCCAGCGAATGCCCGGCCCGGGCCGCCGCGAACGCCGCGCCCGGGGTGAGATCCAGCAGCAGGGTCCCGTCCACCAGGACAGCGGTCGCCGCCCGCGCGTCGCCGCCCAGCGAGGTCGCGCAACCGGCGCAGGGACAGTCGGGGCGGGGCAGTCCCGCGGGGGCACCGGTACCGAGCAGAGTCACGTCCACGTCATGATTTTCTCCGGTCTTCGCCCGGCTCGCGTCACGGAGACCCCCAGGGGGTTCGGGGCCCGCTCGATACGCGGCTCCGCCGCCTGGGCGAGACCAGCCCCACCGCCCGCATTTTGACCAATCACCTGCGGTCTCTTGGCGGCTCACCCGGCGGAGCGCATACGCTGCGGGCAGGAGCCGGACCAAGATCCGGCGTCCGCCGGAGCAGGTACTCACACCCGGGAGGCGTACATGGCGGCATGGACGTGGCGGTTCGAGAAGGCCGACGGGACGGAGGTCCAGCCCGCGGTGCAGCCGGAGGAGTTCACCACCCAGGGGGACGCGGAGTCCTGGATCGGGGAGAACTGGAAGGCCCTGGCGGAGGGCGGCGCGGACCAGGTACGGCTGTTCGAGGACGCCACGGAGATCTACGGCCCGATGAGCCTGCACGCGGACGAGTCGTAGGAAAGCGGCGCCCGGGGGCGGGCCGACCGCCCCCGGCGCCGTGTCACTGCTCGCCGAGCGTCACGTCCACCGTCTTCTCACGGCCGTCCCGCTTGTACGTCACCGTCGTCTTCTGGCCCGGCTTGTCCGAGGCCAGCGCCTCGGCGAGCGAGGTGATGGTGGTGATGGTGGTGGTGCCCACCTTGGTGATGACGTCCCCGGCCTGCAGGCCCGCCGTGTCGGCGGCGCCGCCGCTGACGACGTCGACGATCACGACCCCGGCGGGCTGGAAGCTGTCGTCGACGAACGTGCGGGCCGTGATGCCCAGCGCCGCGCGGCCCGAGTCGGTCACCTTGCCGCTGCTGACGATCTGACCCGCGATCGTCTTCACCATCGACGCGGGGATCGCGAAGCCGATGCCGGGCGCCGAACTGCCGCCGAGCTGGGGGTCGATGGCGGCCAGCGTCGGGATGCCGACGACCTGACCCTCCAGATTGACCAGCGCGCCGCCGCTGTTGCCGGGGTTGATGGCCGCCGACGTCTGCACCATGTTGGCGATGGTGGCGCCCGTACCCCCGCCGCTGCTGTTCTCGGTGACGGTCCGTCCGGTCGCCGAGACGATGCCCTGCGTCACGCTGGACGACAGACCGAGCGGCGAGCCCATGGCGAGCACGATCTGCCCCACCTCCACCTTGGCCGAGTCGCCGAACGTCGCGGCCCGCAGCCCGGCCGGCACCTTGTCCAGCTTGACTACGGCGAGATCCTGCTGCGGGTAGGAGGAGACCAGGGTCGCGGTGAGCGGTTCGCCGCTGTTGGCCGTCGTCACCTTGAAGGTCTTCTCGTCGCCGACGACGTGCGCGTTGGTGACGATGTGCCCCTTGCCGTCGTACACCACGCCCGAGCCGAGGTCGTTGCTCGCCTGGATCTGCACGACGGAGGGCAGTACCTCCCGGATCACCTTCAGATAGGCGGACTGGAGGTCGGTTCCCGCCCGGTCGGCCGCGGCGGGCTGCGCCGCCTGTGCCGTCGCGTTCTCCTCGCGGGACGAGGTGACGCCGGAGCACCCGGACAACAGGAGGGCACCGCACACACAGACGGCGACGGCGAACCGGAGACGGGCGGCAGCGGCACGGGAAACGTCCATGGCCCGAGTCTCACGTCCGGGCGGACCCCCGGCCCGCGCAGCTCACCCGAACGAGCGGCCCACCCGACGCAGCGGACCGGACCGTCAGCCGCGCACCCCGCACAGGTGCAGCAGCGCCGCGACGCCCCGGTAGGGGTCCGTGCGGCCGGCCTTCTCCTCGACCGTGAGGAGGGTGTCGAGGTCGGCGGGCGCCTCGGCGCCGTCCGCCGCCGTGTCGGTGAAGACCCGCACCCCGTACCAGCTGTGCAGGGGTGCGCCGATCCCGGCGAGCGTGGCCGTCAGCGTCGCCAGCCGGTCGGCGCGTACGTCCATGCCGAGGCGGTTGCGATAGGCGGTCGTGTCGAACGCGGCCAGCGCCCCGGCCCAGTCGCCGGACAGCCCCGGCCGCATCGCCAGCGCGTCGCCGTTGCGCACCAGCAGCGACAGCAGCCCGCCCGGGGCGAGCATCCGGGCCAGCCCCGCCACCAGCGGGTCGGGCTCCTCGACGTACATCAGCACGCCGTGGCACAGCACCACGTCGAAGCTGCCCGGCAGGAAGTGCACGCCGGTGTCCCGGCCGTCGCCCTCGATGATCCGCATCCGCTCCCGGATGCCCTCCGGCTCACCGGCGAGCATCTCCCGGGCCGCGGCGATCATCGTGCGGTCCTGCTCCAGACCGGTCACCTTGTGCCCGGCCCGGACCAGCCGCAGCGCCTGCGTGCCCTGCCCCATCCCCACGTCGAGCACCCGCAGCCGCTGCCCGATCGGGAACCGCCCGGCTATCTGCTCGTCCAGCTGCCGTGCCACCAGTTCCTGGCGGACGACGTCCCGCAGCCCGCCCAGCTTGCTCAGCCAGGCCTCGGCCGCGCCCCCGGTGAACGGTGTCGTGCTCAGGGCCGCTCTCCGCGCTTGACCTGCGGCTTGGGCAGCCGGAGCCGGCGCATCTGAAGCGAGCGCATCAGCGCGTAGGCCACCGCGCCGCGCTTGTTCTGGTCGGGGAAGCGCTCGGCCAGCCGCTTCTTCAGCCGGACGCCCGTGACGATCGAGTCGAGCACGATCAGCACGATCACGATCAGCCAGAGCAACAGCGCGATGCTCTGCAGGGCCCCCACGCGCACCATGCTCAGCACGAGGATGACCACGGCCATCGGGAGGAAGAACTCCGCGATGTTGAAGCGGGAGTCGATGAAGTCGCGCGCGAAACGACGCACCGGGCCCTTGTCCCGGGCCGGCAGATAGCGTTCGTCACCGCTGGCCAGCGCCTGGCGCTGGCGCTCCATCGTGACGCGGCGCTCCTCGCGCTGCCGCTTGGCGGCCTCCTTGCGATTCGTCGGCGTGGTGGCGACACTGCGGCGCTGGGAACGGGCCTCACTCCGCTTGGGAGTGGGCCTGCCCTTCGGGGCCTGCGGGTCGCGGGGCTGCTTGGAGAGGTCTACCGCCGCCTGATCGGCGCCGGGGGCCTTCTCTTCCTTGGCACGGCTACGGAACACAAAACCCAAGGGTAAGGGCATGACCCGCATGGACCCCAGCCCGGTGGGGAACGATCCCGCAACGCCAGACGTCTCTACAAGGACAGAAGGGGCACCGTGGGGCGCCGCGGCCGGGGTCCGCTCTCCTCCCTCCGCCGGAGCGGAGTCGGCCGCAGTCGTCCTTGGGGATGAGCGCATCCGTCCCCGAACAGTGCGTCAATGGAGGCAGGGCCCGTACTGTGGGTCTTGTCGCAGAGCTGGAGCCGGAGTCCGTCAGAAGGGGGCGCGCGAAGCCCATGAGCGGTGTCATGAAGCGTATGGGGATGATCTTCCGCGCGAAGGCGAACAAGGCCCTTGACCGGGCCGAGGACCCGCGCGAGACCCTCGATTACTCGTACCAGAAGCAGCTGGAGCTGCTGCAGAAGGTCCGCCGCGGCGTCGCCGACGTGGCCACCTCCCGCAAGCGCCTGGAGCTCCAGCTCAACCAGCTGCAGCAGCAGTCCACCAAGCTGGAGGAGCAGGGCCGCAAGGCGCTCGCCCTGGGCCGCGAGGACCTCGCCCGTGAGGCGCTGTCCCGCAAGGCGGCCCTGCAGCAGCAGGTGACGGACCTGGAAACGCAGCACGCGACCCTCCAGGGCGAGGAGGAGAAGCTCACCCTGGCGGCCCAGCGCCTGCAGGCCAAGGTCGACGCCTTCCGCACCAAGAAGGAGACCATCAAGGCCACCTACACCGCCGCCCAGGCCCAGACCCGGATCGGCGAGGCGTTCTCCGGCATCTCCGAGGAGATGGGCGACGTCGGCCTGGCCATCCAGCGGGCCGAGGACAAGACCGCGCAGCTGCAGGCCCGCGCCGGCGCGCTCGACGAGCTGATGGCCTCCGGCGCGCTGGACGACCCCTCCGGCATGCACAAGGACGAACTCCAGGCCGAGCTGGACCGGCTCTCCGGTGGTACGGATGTAGAGCTGGAGCTGCAGCGCATGAAGGCCGAGCTGGCCGGCGGCACGTCCGCCGACCGGCAGGCCATCGAGGGCGGCAACGGCCAGGCGCAGCCCCAGCAGCAGCCGCAGGACACCCCGCGCTTCGACAAGCAGTAGGTGAGCGCCGAGAGCCCGGAGGGCGACATGGCCGACATGATCGTACGGATCATGGGGGAGGGGCAGGTGAGGCTGGCGGACAGCCACCTCGCCGAACTCAACAAGCTGGACGACGAGCTCCTGGCCGAGATGGAGAACGGCGACGGGCCCGGCTTCCGCCGCACCCTGGCGGCCCTGCTGACCAAGGTGCGCGAGCTGGGCACACCGCTGCCCGACGACTCCCTGGAGCCGTCGGACCTGATCCTGCCCGCGGCCGAGGCGACGCTGGAGGAGGTCCGCGAGCTGCTCAGCGACGACGGCCTGATCCCCGGCTGAGCACGACCGGCCACGGCGTCCCGCTGCCGCCCGGCACCGGGACGCCGTACCGTACTCAGGCGTGAGCACCCCGCGTACCCTCGACCGCGCCCGATGCCGGCTCAAGGCGCACCCCGCGGCGTTCGACGCGGCGCTGGCCGCCGGGGTGCTGCTCTGCATGGTCGCCGGTTCCTTCGTGGACCCGCACGGCGAGAACGGCGTGACCTGGGGCGTGCGAAGCCCCGGCCTGCTCAGCCTGCTGCTCATGACCGTCGGCGCGGCGGCGCTGGTGGCCCGCCGCCGGGCCCCGATGAGAGTCCTGCTCGTCACGGGCACGGTCGCGATCGTCGAATGCGTCACCGGCGACCCGCGCGCCCCCGTCGCGATGTCCGCGGTAGTGGCCCTCTACACGGTCGCCTCCACCACGGACCGCCCCACGACCTGGCGGGTCGGCCTGCTGACGATGACCGTCCTCACCGGCGCGGCGATGCTCGCCGGCCCGCTGCCCTGGTACGCCCAGGAGAACCTCGGCATCTTCGCCTGGACCGGCATGGCCGCGGCCGCCGGCGACGCGGTGCGCAGCCGGCGCGCCTTCGTCCACGCGATCCGGGAGCGGGCCGAACGGGCGGAACGCACCCGCGAGGAGGAAGCCCGCCGCCGCGTCGCCGAGGAACGCCTGCGCATCGCCCGCGACCTGCACGACGTGGTCGCCCACCACATCGCTCTGGTCAACGTCCAGGCCGGAGTCGCCGCCCACGTCATGGACAAGCGCCCCGACCAGGCCAAGGAAGCCCTGTCCCACGTCCGCGAGGCCAGCCGCAGCGCGCTGAACGAACTGCGCGCCACGGTCGGGCTGCTCCGGCAGTCCGGCGACCCCGAGGCCCCCACCGAGCCGGCGCCCGGTCTGGACCGCCTCGACGAACTCGCCGGCACGTTCCGCAGCGCGGGCCTGCGCGTGGAGGTGGTCTGCGCGGACCAGGACACCACCCTGCCCGCCGCCGTCGGCCTGGCCGCCTACCGGGTCATCCAGGAAGCCCTCACCAACGTCCACAAACACGCGGGTCCCGGGGCGAAGGCCGAGGTCAGCGTGGTCCGGGTCGGCCCCCGCATCGAAATCACGGTCCTCGACGACGGCGCGGGCAAGGACACCACGGCCGCCGCCTCCGGAGGCGGCCACGGCCTCCTGGGCATGCGCGAACGCACAACGGCCCTGGGCGGCACCCTGACCACGGCTCCCCGCTACGGAGGAGGCTTCCGAGTCCACGCGACGCTGCCGCTGGAGCCGCCCGGAACCTCTCACCCTGGGTGACGTGTCCCCCGGCGCCGCTGCGCCTGGGAGGCACGACTGCCCGCAGCTGAGCCAGATGCGGCCGGCACCCGCGTACGGCGGGAAGGGGACGGGGTGGGGGGTGTCCGCCCGCAGCGGCCGGCACCGGCACACTGAGCGCTCGTCGGAAACGGGCGGCCGGACCGCCGTGGCGCCGGAGCACCCCGATTCCTACTACAACG
>NZ_JBFAMH010000028.1:0-92695 GCF_040656475.1 Streptomyces sp. NPDC049915 | reverse complement strand
GCAGACTTCCTCCACACCTACAACCACCACCGCTGCCACACCGCACTCGGCGGCCACCCACCGATCACCCGCGTTAACAACGCTTCAGGTCAATAGCTCACAGTGCGATGATCCTGCGCGCCGCCTCCTGCACCGAGGCGCGCAGGCGGGCGCGGTCGGGGCCGTCGGCGCCGACGAGGATGCGGCTCATCTGCGGGACGACGGTGACCCAGTTCGCCAGGGCGATGAGCAGGAACAGCAGGTCCGCGGGCGGGATCGCGTCGCTGATCACGCCGCGTTCCTGACCGTCGCGCATCGCGGCGACCTTGGCGGCGTAGTGGTCCTGGCGCTCGGCCTCGTCGGGCAGCTCGTCGGTGCCGTACTCGATGCCCTCCCAGTAGAGGAGGCGCAGGAGTTCCGGGTGGGCGGCGTGGTAGTCCATGAGGCGGTCCAGCCAGCCCTCGATGTCGTCGGGGTCGACGGGCACCGCGGCGGCGAGGTCGACCATGGAGCGGCCGAGGACCTGGGAGAACAGCTCCGCCTTGTTGCCGAAGTAGGCGTAGATCAGCTGCTTGTTGGCCTTCGCCTCGCTCGCGATGCGGTCGATGCGGGCGCCCGCGATGCCGTGCCGGGCGAACTCGGCGACGGCTGCCTCGAAGATGCGGGCCTTGGTGGCCTCGGGGTCCCTTGCTGCCATGGGCGACAGGGTAGCCGCTCGGGTAACCAACTGTTTGGTTGACAGGGAATCGACCGGACCTCCAGACTGTTCACCCACCATCCAACCAACCAGTTAGTTGTGAGAGCCGGCTCGAAGGAGTCCCTCCCCATGTCCTCGACCCCCATGTCCTCGACCCCCGTGTCCTCGACCCCCGTGCCCTCGGCACCCCTGTCCTCGGCGCCCCACGGCGTCCGCCGCCCCGTGGGGCGCGACGCAGGCCCCTGCACCCCCTCCTCCGCGCTCTTCCTGATCCTCATCGCCGTCTGCACCGCGGTCACGGCCGCCAACATCTACCTCGCCGCGCCGCTGCTCCCGCTGATCGCCCACGACTTCGGCTCCACCCCGCCGGCGATCGCCTGGGTCGCCTCCGTCGCCCAGCTCGGCTACGCCGTCGGCCTGCTGTTCTTCGCCCCGCTCGGCGACACCGCCAACCGGCGCCGGCTGGTCACCACCCTCACCGTCCTCACCGCCCTCGCGCTGGCCGCCGGGGCCGCCGCGCCCGGCATCGGCGCGCTCGCGGGCGCGGTGTTCGTCGCTGCCGCGGCGACCGTCATTCCGCAGCTGCTGGTGCCGCTGGTCGCCGAACGGGCGCCCGCCGACCGCCGCGCTTTCCACGTCGCCGCCGTCATCGCGGGCCTGTTCACGGGCATCGTCGCCGCTCGCGTGGTCGGCGGCCTGGCCGGGCAGGCGTTCGGCTGGCGCTGGGTGTTCGCGGGGTCGGGCGTCCTCACGCTCACGCTGGGCCTGGCGGCCGCGGTCGTCCTGCCGTCGACCCGCAAGGGCGGCGCCGGCTTCCTCGCCGGGATCGCTGCGCTGCCCGCCCTGGTGCGCCGCTCGCCCGACCTGTGGCGGGCGTGCGTGCGGCAGGCGGGGATGTTCGGGGCGTGGAGCGCCCTGTGGACCTCGCTCGCCCTGCTGCTGACCGGTCCGGTCTACGGCCTGTCGACCGCGACGGCCGGGCTGTTCGGCCTCTTCGGGCTCGCGGCCAGCGTGGTCGCGCCGCTGGCCGGTGGCCTGGTCGACCGGTTCGGCGCGGCGAAGGTCGTCCGCACGGCCTATCTGGTCGCCGCGGTCTCGGTGCCGCTGTTCTGGCTCGGCGGCCATGCCATCGCCGCGCTCTTCGCCGCCGCGATCGCGATCCACGCCGCCCTGGTCGCCTCCCACGTCGCCAACCAGACCCTGGCACTGGCCACCACGACCACCCCGGCCGCCGCCAACACCGCCTACGTGGTCAGCGGCTTCGCGGGCGGCGCGCTCGCCTCGGCCCTGGCGGGCCCGGCCTTCGGCCACTTCGGCTGGGGCGGGGTGTGCGTGGTGGCGGCGGCCTGGCTGGCGATCGGCTGGGGCGCCACGGCGGTACGCCGGTGAGTGTCTCGCCGGGGAGCGGGCGGGCGGTGGGCGCGTCGTCGTCGTACGACGGTGACGCGCCCGCCCCCTGGGTAAGCCGTCGGTGTCAGAGCTGGGTGACGTCCAGCTCGCCCGCCGCGTACTTTCTGCGGAGCACCTTCTTGTCGAACTTGCCGACGCTCGTCTTCGGGACCGTCTCGACGATGGTCCAGCGCTCCGGGAGCTGCCACTTGGCGATGTGACCCTCCTCGGCGAGGAAGGCGCGCAGGGACTCGAAGTCGGCGGTCGAGCCCTCCTTGAGGACGACCGTGGCCAGCGGGCGCTCACCCCACTTGTCGTCGGGGACGGCGACGACGGCGGCCTCGGCGACGTCCGGGTGGGACATCAGCGCGTTCTCCAGCTCGACGGAGGAGATCCACTCGCCGCCGGACTTGATGACGTCCTTGGCCCGGTCGGTGAGGGTGAGGAAGCCGTCGGGGGAGATGGTGCCGACGTCACCGGTCTTCAGCCAGCCGTCCTCGCTGAACTTGTCGGCGGGGCGCAGTGCTTCGGCGTCGGGGCCGTTGTAGTACGCGCCGGCGATCCACGGGCCGCGCACCTCCAGCTCGCCCGCCGACTCGCCGTCCCAGGGCAGGCGCTCCCCACCGGGGCCGGTGAGGCGGCCCTCCACGGAGGCGGGGAAGCGGCCCTGGGTGAGGCGGTAGCCGAACTCCTCCTCGGTGCCGACCGCATGGGCCGGCGGGCGGGCCACCGTGCCGAGCGGGGAGGTCTCCGTCATGCCCCAGGCGTGGCAGACCCGCATGCCGAGCTGGTCGAAGGCCTCCATGAGAGAGGGCGGGCAGGCCGAGCCGCCGATGGTGACCTGGTGGAGGGAGGAGACGTCACGCGGCTTGGCGTGCAGCTCGGCGAGCAGGCCCTGCCAGATGGTGGGGACGGCGGCCGCGTGGGTCGGCTTCTCGCTCTCGATCATCTCGGCGAGCGGAGCCGGCTGCAGGAACCGGTCCGGCATCAGCAGGTTGACGCCGGTCATGAAGGTGGCGTGCGGCAGGCCCCAGGCGTTCACATGGAACTGGGGCACCACGACCAGGGAGGTGTCCTGGTCGGTCAGGCCCATCGACTGGGCCATGTTGACCTGCATGGAGTGCAGGTAGATCGAACGGTGGCTGTAGACCACGCCCTTGGGGTCGCCGGTGGTGCCGGAGGTGTAGCACATGGCGGCGGCCTGCCGCTCGTCCAGCTCCGGCCAGTCGTACGCCCTCGGCTTCCCGGCGAGCAGCTCCTCGTACTCGTGGACCTGCGGCGCGGCGTCCGCGAGCAGCGTGCGGTCGCCCGGGCCGGTGACCACGATGTGCTCGACGCTCTTCAGGTGCGGCAGCAGCGGGGCCAGCAGCGGCAGCAGGGAACCGTTGACCACGATGACCTTGTCCGCGGCGTGGCCGACGATCCAGGTCAGCTGCTCGGCAGGCAGACGCAGGTTGAGCGTGTGCAGGACCGCGCCCATCGAGGGGATGGCGAAGTAGGCCTCCACGTGCTCGGCGTTGTTCCACATCAGGGTGGCCACGCGGTCGTCGTCGCGTACGCCCAGGTCCTCGCGCAGGGCATGCGCCAGCTGGGCGGCGCGGGCGCCGATCTCGGCATAGGAGCGGCGCTGCGGTGCCCCCTCACCCGTCCAGGTGGTCACCTGCGAGGTCCCGTGGACCGTCGACCCGTGGGTCAGGATCCTTGAGATCAGCAGCGGTACGTCCTGCATCGTGCTCTGCACGGCGTCCTCCCGGGCGACGTCGCCTACGCGGTGGTAACGGATGCGCTGATTCTGCGCACATACCAAGTGGTATGTCACTAGGCAGCGGTGATCGATCACTGCGCCCTGGGTCACGGAACCGGTGTGAGCGACGACTCGGACCGGCTCAGCGCGCCGGTATCAGCTCCGGGTCCTCGCGCAGCTTGCCCAGCGCGCGCGACACCGCCGACTTCACCGTCCCCACCGACACGCCGAGCACCTCCGCCGTCTGGGCCTCGCTGAGATCTTCGTAGTACCTGAGGACCACCATCGCCCGCTGCCGCGCCGGGAGCTTCATGATCGCCCGCCACATCGCGTCGTGCAGCGCCTGGCGCTCGGCCGGGTCGTCGCCGCCGGGGGCGGGGTCGGGCTCGGGCAGCTCGTCCGTCGCGAACTCGTCGACCTTGCGCTTGCGCCACTGCGAGGTGCGGGTGTTCACCAGCGCCCGGCGCACATAGCCGTCCAGCGCGCGGTGGTCCTCGATGCGCTCCCAGGCGACGTACGTCTTGGTGAGCGCGGTCTGCAGCAGGTCCTCCGCGTCGCTCGGGTTCGCGGTGAGCGAGCGGGCGGTACGCAGCAGCGCCGACTGGCGGGCCCGGACGTACGCCGAGAAGGACGTGTGCGGCGGCGCCCACGTCGCGGCCGTCGAAGCGCTGGTGCAGACGGGTGTGGTCATGACTCCACGCTAGGAGCGCCGACCGTCGTCGCGGATCACCCGCAGGTCCCGAAGCGGAGTCCCCCTCAGGTTGTAGGGGTGGGGTTCGCCCCACCTCCCAGAGGTGGACCCACGGGTGGACGCGCCTGCGGGACGAACCCCGAGGATGCCATGCGTCCACGGCCGGGACCAGCGCCGATGCCGGCCCGACGGTCGCCGCCGTCACCAGGGTCGGCCCGGCGGGCGGTGCGTCCGGGCATGTGCGCCTGCTCGCACGCCCGGGCAGCGGCCCTCGCCGTACCTCCGCACACATGTGGCCTGCTCGCGCGCCGCGCCTGCGGGGAGGCCCCCACACCCCGCACCCGCACCCATGTGGCCCGCGCACACGCCTGCATGGCGGTGCCGGAGCCCCGCCGCGCTGACCTTGTGAACCCCCCACAGAGCACACCTCGAACCCGACGACAGGGCCCCTTCCCATCTTCGAACATACGTACGAAAATGAATCCATGGCCCCCACCGACCGGCAGGCCAGGACGCTGGCCCTCGCCCACGCACTGTCAGCCGCCGAACGCGGTCTGGCCGTCATCCCCCTGTCCCGGACGAAACTCCCGGCCCTGCGCTCCCCCCACCGCGACAACCCCGCAGGCACCCCGCCCTGCCACGGCGAGTGCGGCCGCTTCGGCCACGGCGTGTACGACGCCTCCACCGACCCCGCACGCATCCGCGCACTGTTCGCCGCCGCGCCCAGGGCCACGGGTTACGGCATCGCCTGCGGACTGCCCCCGCACCACCTGGTCGGCATCGACCTCGACACCAAGACCGGCACGGACTCCGCCACCGCCCTGCGCGAGCTGGCCCTGCGCCATCTGTTCACGATCCCGCCCACGGTCGTCGTCCTGACCCCCTCCGGCGGCCGCCACCTCTGGCTCACCGGCCCCCCGGACATCGCCGTCCCCAACTCCGCGAGCCGCCTCGCCCCCGGCATCGACATCCGCGGCGCCGGCGGCTACCTGGTCGGCCCCGGCTCCCGCACCGAGCACGGCGAGTACACCGTCGCCCCCGGCAGCGCCCACCTGACGCCGGCACCCTGCCCGCCCTCGCTGCTGCGTCTGCTGCTGCCGCCCCCGCGCGAGGACCACCCGCCTCATCGGCCGGCGCACCCACACGGCCAGGGCCTGGTCCACTTCGTCCTCGCGGCACACGAGGGCCAGCGCAACACCCGCCTGTTCTGGGCCGCCTGCCGCGCCTACGAGAACGGCTTCGGCCAGGCCCTGCTGGCCCCCCTGCTCGACGCGGCCCTGAACACGGGCCTGACAGAACACGAGGCGCGAGCGACGATCGCGTCGGCGGCACGGCTGACAGGACATCGGCCGTGAACCCTTGTGCAGCCGGTGAGCAGGCTCACGCCCGGTCGGTGACGCGCGAGTAGGTGAGAAACAGCGCTCCGCTCTTCAGGACGGTGTGGTCCGACAGTTCCCAGCGACGCGGGTCGAACGTGGCCTTCCCGGAGAACAGCGGTATCCCGGCGCTGATGGTCAGCGGTGCCACCTTCAGGATCAGCTGATCGATCTCCGAGTACAGGGCATCGGCCAGTTCCCCGCCGCCGATCAGCCAGAGGTCCTTGCCGTCCTCCTGCTTCAGCTCCCGCACCTTCGCCACCGGATCGCCGGCCACCACTTCGACGGCGGGGTCCGGGCTCTCGGAGAGGGTGCGCGAGAAGACGAGATGACGCAGATGAGGGAAGGCATCGGTGATCCCGGCCGCGAGGCCGATCTCGTAGGACCGCCGTCCTTCCAGGACGGTGTCGAAGCGCGTCCCTTCGGCCGTGACGGACAGCGCCGCCCGGGCCGGAGCGGGCAGAGTCTCCGGGTACTCCGTCACGAGATGCTGGAGGTAGTCGTCGGCAATCGGCCAGAAGCCGTTCGGGCCGGAGGGATCGGCGCCGTCCGGCCCGGCGATGAAGCCGTCGAGCGTGGTGGCGATGTAGTAGACGAGCCTGCGCACGGATGGCCTTTCGTCGATCGGCTGCGATGTGCGGCTCGAAGCGACCGCCTTCGTGCACAGTTCGCGGCCCCCCGATCGCACGGCGATCATCGCACGGCCCTGTGACATCACACAGGGGACCGGCGCAGCGCAACGGCCCCTGGCCGTTCAACCGGTCAGGGGCCGTTGTCAGTGCTGCTCGCGCGGAGGCGGTGGGATTTGAACCCACGGTGACATCGCTGCCACGACGGTTCTCAAGACCGTTCCGCTCGGCCGCTCGGCAGTCGGCCTCGGCACGCTCTTACCTGGGGCGGAGCGGCTGAGGCATGTGGGAAGCATCGCGTGCGGTGCAGCCATGGTCCACACGGGGTCCATTGGCCACTCTGCTGCGCCGACTTGCGGGACAGGCCTGCTGCCCTCCGCCTCGTTCATCGTCGGCACCCTGCCGGTGCCCAAGTACGCGAACGCCGAGAAGACGCAGTTCGCCGTGGACCGGGAGACCGGTGCCAAGCTCTGCACCATCACCCTCTTCTTCATGGAGGAGGACCGCGCCGAGGCCATGAAGATCACCGTTCCGGAGACCGGTCTCCCCGACGGCCTCAAGCCCGGTGTTCCGGTGATGCCGGTGGAGCTGTTCGCCACGCCGTGGGCGCGGATCTTCAACGGCCAGCTTTCGGACGGCATCGCCTACCGCACCGAGCGCCTCTACCTGCTCACCCCCGTCCCGGCCGCTGACGCCGCATGAGCGTCACCGACTCCTCCCGCACCGCCGCGACGACACGCTTCGGCACGTCGCGGCAGTGCGGAGAGCTGGGCAATCCGGAAACGAGGGGAGGAAGCGACGTGACCCTGAGTGACGTAAGTGAGGTGATGGGCTAGGCCCCGGTTCTGGTCGGGGCGGGCCTGGCCTCTCTCGCCGTGTGGACGGTGGTGTAGGTGGTCCGCTACCTGCTGGCTGACTCGATGATGCGGGCCAGCATCCGCCAGGCCGTACGGGTGCGCCGGGCGCGGAAGCGGTTCGCTCCCATGGCTGGGCTGTCCGTGACGGACAGGACGCCGACCCGCTGGCGTCGCTGTCGAGCACGGGCGGCAAGCCACCCAAACCCCGGGTCCTCACGCCCACGCTGAAGGTGAAGCCTGACCCGTTCGGCGTCGTCGTGCGGGCCAGCTGCCTGCCGAAGGTGAGCCTGGAGGAGTTTCAGAAGGCCGCGCCGTACATCGCCGACGAGTGGCGGTGCACGCGAGTCTCCGTCTCCCCGGACAAGCCAGGTCACGTCCTCATTCGTGGTGTGCGAGTGGACCCGCTGATCACCAAGACCTCCCACACGCCGACCGGGTGAGGCGGCCGGCCTCCGCGAGGACGACTTCACCCTTCCCGAAGAGGGCTGGGGGGAAGTGCTCCTGTCCACGAGCATGCCCCGCGTCGGCTCCGGCTGGACCGACACGGGCGAGTCGTTCGACACGCGCGGCCTGAAGAAGCGGGCCCGCAAGGCGACCCGTCCTGTACCGATTCCCCCCGTCCTCGTGCGCCTGATCCGAGAGCACATCAAGGAGTTCGGTACCGCCGAAGACGGCCGGCTGTTCCGCGCGGCCCAGGGGGCGGCCACTGGTTGTCCAAGGAGTACGGGGAGGTATGGAAAGCGGCTCGACTCGCCGTGCTGACCGAAGCCGAAGCGGCCTCACCCCTGGCTGACGTGCCGTACTCCCTGCGGCACGTGGGTGTCTCGCTCTGGCTTGAGTCCGGCGTCTCCCCGGCCGAGGTGGCCCGCCGAGCAGGTCACAGCATCGCAGTCCTGTTCCGCTTCAACGCGAAGGCCATTCACCGCACCCAGCAGCGCGCGAACGGGCAGATTCAGCGGGCCCTTGAAGCTGCTGAGGAGTAGCAAGCTGCCCTGTGACTACCTAGGCGTCACCCCACCTGCCAAGGGGGTGACGCCTCCGTCTTTCCCTCGGTGTCTCCGGCTGGGATACCACCAAATACCGGCCAACCAGGAACCCCCGCATCCGCCTCTCCATCCTCCTGGCGGGTTCTCGAATTCCGCCCGCTGCCGTATCTGGCATCACCAACCAAACCGCTGGGATCCAGCCAAAGCCTGAAATTTCATTGCTTTTGCCTCAGCTACCAGCGGGTAACCTCAGCGGGTCCCGGAGCCGCATCGACCGCAACACTGGCGGCCGGGAACCATTCATAGGGGGAAGGAACTCCACTCGTGCGCAAGAAGCTCGGCCGTACGATCACCGGCGCAGCAGTGCTCGCCCTTACCGCCACCTGCGCCATCGCAGGAACAGCGAACGCCTCCACAGTCACCCCCGGCGCCACCGGGGTCATCACCGATCCGGCGAACGCCTCTACGGATGTTGCCGACAACGCCCTTCAGACGTTGCCGACGTCCCCTCGACAGAGGTTGCCGCCGTCGACTCCCCGGTCGTTCCCGAGGCAGTCTGGGCCGCACGTGGTTGGGTCGCCCCTTCAGCCGACCCGCACCTTCCTGACTCGAACGGGAACATCCCCGCCAACCAGGAGGATGTGCCGCAGCCGCTCATCGACGAGCACGTCTACGGTCCTGACGCCGGTGCGCCGTCCCCGTCGGCATAGACGGCTGCGGCAGCCGCAGTGGTTGACGGCCATGGGACGGCCGGCTGGGCGTACAACAACCTGGACACCAAGTGGGAGTACAGCACCGACTGCGCGAACTTCGTCTCGAAGGCTCTGTACTACGGGGGCGGGATGCAGATGCGCCCCGGCGGGCGCAAAGCCGATAACGCCTGGTGGCAGGGCAAGTACGGATTCGGTAAGAGCTGGGCTTGGACGAGCGCGGACTACCTCCGGCGACACGTGACGAAGTGGCGCCACAGCGCGGTCATCCCGCAGGAGTACAACGCGAAGGTCGGAGATCTCGTCTTCTTCAAGTGGAAGAAGGAGCCCATCTACAACCACGTAGCCATCGTGTCGGCCATGGTGCAGGGGCACGCGAGGATCGTGTAGCACGGCCTGAAGAACGAGACCACTCTTGCCGAGGTGATCCAACGGTACAGGCGTACCTCCAACCCGATCGAGAAGGTCACGATCGTCAGGCCCAAGGACCGCAACTAACAAGGACGTGGGATGCCCAGGTTGAAGCGGAGCCAGGCAACGGCCGGATGGGTTGCAGCAGCAGCGCTACTTACCTCCGGATGTGCCGTGTTCGGCAACAGCTCAGCTGACGCCGGCAGACCGGACACGTCCTACGAGCAGGCTTACGCCGACCATGAGCCGTTGCACGTGGTCGGCTACCCCTCTACGGACTCCTTGCTGGCAGTGCAAAAGCTGGTCTGGGACATCGCCGACGGCAAGACGGAAGACCTTCGTTCCCTGGCGACCAGTGACAGCAGCAAGACGGAGGCCCGAAAGACCGCCGAGAACTGGGTCAAGGGCTTCGGCGCCGGCGCCCGTGGAAAAGTGACAGGTGATTTCTATGATGGTGGTTCAGAACGCCAGGTCGTAGTCCTGTACTTCCACGACACGCATCAGGTCAAAGACTTCACCGTTCGACTCGATGGCGACGCGGGCAAGGAGGACTGGCGGATCCTCATGAAGTCGACCGACTTCAAGGATGCCACCCACGCTCCCAGCTGGGTGCCCAAGGAGCCGGGAGCAACCAGCTCCCAGATGAAGAACAACAGCTGATCGCGTGAGCGATAAGCCCCCCGTCCTCCGGAACGAGTCGGAAGGCGGGGGGCTTGTCATCTTCCATGTCATGGCGCCCTCCGCCCGCTGGCCCGCGACAACGCCAATCCGCCGACCTCAGCTGACCTGCTGTTTGTCACCCAATGCTGGTCCACGCCTGGTCCACACGCAGTGATCCACAACGCGACAGGACCGGATCAAGGTGAGACAGGCCCCACGCGGAAGGGGCGCCCCTCATCGAGGGACACCCCTTCTGACCGGCACGTCTCTGACCTGCGGAGGCGGTGGGATTTGAACCCACGGTGACATCGCTGCCACGACGGTTGTCAAGATTGCTCACGTGATTTCGGTCCAAGGGCCCGTGGTCTCGGCTTTCGGAATCCAGAGCAGTGGTTGCCCCGTGCGGCAGCGCTCGTCCGCTCCCTCTTCCCAAGGGAACCGCCCGGCCTTGTCCGGCCAGAAAAGCTGCGTGATTGGCAGTGGCGGGTCTGGTAGAAGTCGATGCCTGCGCCGAAGAAGACGTGATACCAGCTGGGATGCACCGGCCGGACGGCCACGTCGTAGCCGTTGAGGACGTCTCCCCGGTGCTGGCCGGGCTCCAGAGGGTTGCCATCCCGTATCGCTGCCCCAGCAGCGTTCGCCACGCGCATCGCGGTCTGCGATGGCAGGCCGAACACGCTTACCTCGGGACTACGCAGTGTGTGCCAGAGACCGATGGAGTAGCCCCAGTCGCCGGGGGCATCACCGCCGGCCACGCCCATGACGTGCCAGCCGAACTCCGCAACGCTCTTCGCTATGCGGCTGTCGCGTTCCTTCGACACGGGGCCGCCCCATTCCGTCGGGGCGCAGAGGAGGCAGAAGCAAGGGGCGTCGTCCATCCGAGGAGAGTAGGCCTGCTCGCACACGGGGCCGTCTCCCGGGGTAGGCGTACAGCAGCGAAGTACCGCAACCTCAGCAGCCGCCCCCGACCGGTACCGTCCCTCCGGGGCCGTGGAGCGACCGGAATGACTGTCGCTGACCGATCCACATAGAGCTACGGATCAGAAGGCTGCAGGTTCGAATCCGCCGAGTGCACACAGAACAGAGGCCCCGGAGAAATCCGGGGCCTCTGGCGTTTCCGGACGTATGCGGCCCGCCCATCGCGCCCCGACCGTGTGCAGTGATCCGGCTCACCCCGTGTCACAGCCGCGCAGGGCCCGGTGTCTTGGGGGTGAACGGTCACCACCACAGACCAGGAGGGCTCATGTCCGAGACCATCGACGTCGTCGTCATCGGTGGCGGGTACGCCGGTGTCATGGCCGCCAACCGGCTCACGCAGCGCGGCGACGTGTCCGTCATCCTGATCAACCCGCGTCCCTCCTTCGTCGAGCGGATCCGGCTGCACCAGCTGGTGGGCGGCAGCCACAGCGCCGTCGTCGACTACCGCAAGGTGCTGGCCGAGCGTGTGCGGCTGGTCGTCGGCAGTGTGGAGCGGATCGACACCGGCGGGCGCCGGGTCGCGCTGGCCGGCGGCGACGCTCTGCGTTACGACTACCTGGTCTACGCCGTCGGCAGCGGCAGCGCCGATCCCCAGGTGCCTGGGGCCGCCGAGTTCGCCCGCCCGATCGCCTGCCTGGAGGACGCCGAGCGGCTGCGGCCGCTGCTCGACACCGCTCCGGCGAAGGCCGCGGTGACCGTCGTCGGGGCCGGGCCGTCCGGTATCGAGACCGCCGCCGAGCTGGCGGAACAGGGGCGGGCCGTGACCCTGGTGTGCGGCGGGGCGCTCGGGCCGTCGCTGCACGCGCGAGGACGGCGCGACGTCGCCCGGCGGCTGGCCCGGCTCGGCGTGCGGGTGCTCGACGGGCCCGGCACACAGGTGACGGAGGTGACCCGCGACGCCGTCACCCTCCAGAACGGCCGTGTGGTGCCCAGCGACGTCACCGTGTGGACCGCCGGGTTCGGCGTGCCGGACCTCGCCGCGCGCAGCGGGCTGCGGACCGACGCCCTGGGCCGGCTGCTCACCGACGAGACGCTGACGAGCGTGGACGACGCACGGGTCGTGGCGGCCGGGGACGCGGCGGCGCCCTCCGGTCTGCCGTACCGGATGGGCTGCCAGTCGGCGGTGCAGCTCGGCCCGCAGGCCGCCGAGACCGTGCTCAGCCGGATCGCGGGCACCGCGCCCAGGCCCGTCCAGGTCGGCTTCGCCGGCGTGTGCCTGAGCCTCGGGCGTCGCGCGGGTGTCTTCCAGTTCGCGCACCGCAACGACGTCGCCGTCCCGTTCCACCTGGCCGGCCGTCCGGGCGCGAAGCTCAAGGAGGTCATCTGCCGCAGCACCGTCTGGCAGCTGGGCTACGAGGCGCGCCGCCCCGGCGTGCGCACCTGGTGGGCGAAGGACGCCAAGCGCCGGCAGCTGCTGCAGTCCCGGCGCGTCGAGGTGCCCGCGACCGCCGGACCGGCAGCCTAGACAGTCGGGACCGACCGCGGGCAGCCGCGACGGAGAGGGGAACGACAGGTGAGCGACCACGCCACCCATCCGGCGACCGAGAGTTTCGTCGCCCACCGCGACCCTGCTGTTCACGGTCGCCTACGAGATGCTCGGCTCGGCCGCCGACGCCGAGGACGTCCTGCAGGAGACCTGGCTGCGCTGGGACAAGGTGGACCTGACGCAGGTCCGCGACCAGCGCGCCTACCTGGTCCGGATCACCACCCGGCAGGCGCTCAACCGGCTGCGCACGATGAAGCGCCGCAAGGAGGCGTACGTCGGTCCCTGGCTGCCCGAGCCGGTGCTCACCGCACCGGACGTGGCCGAGGACGTGGAGCTGGCCGAGAGCCTGTCGATGGCGCTGATGCTCGTACTGGAGACGCTGTCGCCGACCGAGCGGGCCGTCTTCGTGCTGCGCGAGGTGTTCGACCTCGGTTACGACGAGATCGCCGCCGCCGTCGGCAAGAGCCCCGCGGCCGTGCGCCAGATCGCGCACCGCGCCCGCCGGCACGTCGACGCCCGCCGGCCGCGCGAGGAGGTCTCCACGAGCGCGACCCGCACGGCGCTGGAGTCGTTCCAGCGGGCCGTGGAGACCGGCGACCTGCAGGGGCTGCTCGACGTGCTCGCCCCCGAGGTCGTCCTGCTCAGCGACGGCGGCGGCATCAAGCAGGCCGCGCGGCGACCGGTCCTCGGCGCGGACAAGGTGGCCCGCTTCGCCGTCGGCGCCATGCGCAAGACCGGGGCCGAGATCAGCGCCGAACTCACCCAGGTCAACGGCAGCCCGGCGTTTCTGCTGCGCGTCGACGGCCAGCTCGACGGCGTCATGGCCGTGCGGGTCGGGGACGGCCGTATCACCGGCCTCTACTACGTCCGCAACCCGCACAAGCTGTCGCGCGTCGGGGGCGAGACCGCGTTCACCCGGTGAGCGGCCTGCTCACGACCGACTCGAGCTCCATCGTGCGGTTGACCAGGGCGCTCGCGGTGTCGGCGAGGCTCACCCGGCGGCGGGCGGCATGGTCGCCGAGGTGACGGCCGGCCTCCGCGACCGACATGCCGGCGTAGGCGGCGAGCATGCCCTTGGCGATCTCCAGGGTGGCCTTGGCGCCGAGGGCGCTCTGCACGCGGGTGATGACGTCGTCGCCGCGGGCCGGTTCCATGGACCAGTGCATCAGGGACAGCGCGGCGGAGTCGGCCAGCGCCTGTGCCAGGTGCGCGTCGCCGTCGGGCAGGGCGCCGACACAGTGGCCGAGCAGGGTGAGCGCGCCCAGCTGCCGCTCGTGCAGCCGCACCGGCACCGTGTGCAGGGACCAGTACCCGGCGTCGATCATCGCGTCCACGAGCTGCGGCCAGCGCTCGTACTCCGTGCTGATGTCGGGGATGTCCCGCGACCTGCCGGTACGGAAGCACTCCATGCAGGGGCCGCGGCCGGTCTGCATCTGGAGCACCTCGATGAACGCCGCCTCCTCTTCCGTGGCGGCCATCGTGGTCATGGTGCCCCGGGCGTCGGCCATCATCACCGCAGCCGCGGACACGTCGAGCAGCCCCTGACAGGTGTGCACCAGGCGGTCGAAGAGTCGTAGGGGGTCGAATTCCTCCGCATAGGTGTCCGCCAGGTCGACGAACGCCTGCGCCAGCTCTCGCTCGCGGTTCATGCTCGCCTCCCGGGCGGGTTCGGTCCTGTTGTGCGATGGGTCATGTCGTTCTGTGGGTCAGTCGTTCCGGATGTCCATGGTGCGGGCGATGATCGCCCGTGCGATCTCGGTCGTGGTGCGGCCCTGCGCGAAGGCCCGGGCGCGCAGGAGAAGTACGGCCTCGTCCGCCCCGACGCCCAGCTGGACCATGATCATCCCGGTGGCCTGGTGCACCTCCTCCCGGTCTGCTTGTGCCCCCTCCAGCCACGTTACGACTCCGTTGGTCTCCGCAGAAGCCCGGTCGAGCGCAATCACGGCCAAGGTGACCGCGTCGGCGACCAGCAGCGCCCAGCTCGCCTGGTCCTCGCTCAACGAGCCCGTCACCCGCCGGTACAGATCCAGCGTGCCGAGAGGGGTGTCGGCGACCGTCAGCGGCAGCGAGAAGGCGGCCTGCGCGCCCGCCTTGGCGGCCTGGTCGCTGAACAACGGCCACCGGCGGGCGTCGGGCGCCCGGGTCAGATCCGTCGCGAACACCGGGGCGCGCAGCCGGACGGCCTCCGTACAGGGCCCCTCGCCCAGCGTGTACTGGATCTCGGCGATCCGGGTGGCGACGGCGTCGCTCGCGCACAGCACGACTCCGGTGTCCGTGTCACGTCCGCAGACGGACACCGACACGCCCGAGACCCACGGCAGCAGCGTCATGCAGGCCCGGCACAGCGCGTCGGGGACCTCGGCGGGGGGCAGGCCGCGGACGCCGACGATGAGTTCCCGGGCGACGCGGGCGCGCCGGGCGTCGGTCTGCCGTTCGTAGTCGTCGTCCTCGAACGCGCCGTCACCGGCCACCGCCACCGCCCTCACCTCCCCGCGCCCTTGCCGGCCACTGGTTCCACCGATCTTGCCTCACGGACCGCGATTGTGTGGTGGAAGCGACCGGCACGGCATCGGATGGCGGTCCACTCCGCCCGAGTCTCCTGTGGCGCGGCCCGGAAAACCCGGCGGCCCGTGGTCGCGGCGGGCGTTGTCAGTGGCTCCCCCTACGCTCGGCAGTGATGGCACAGGTGTGGCGATGTGTGGGGATGCGCTGGGCGGACGGCAGCCCGCAGCTGGTGTGGGACGGGGGGCGGCGCAGTGCGCTGACCTGGGGGAAGACGGTGGCCTTCGGCGTGGAGGAAGGGGGTGGGCGGACCTGTGTGGGGGCGCGGGGGAATCCGTGTCCGGGGCGGACACAGGTTCCGGCGCGCGGTACGGGCGCGCGGTGCGAGGAGTGCGCGCGGCTGGAGCGGGCGCACTCCGTGGCCGCGGACACGATGGCCGACGACCCGCGGCCGTACCACGTGTATCTGGCCTGGTTCGGGCCCGGCCTGGTGAAGGTCGGGATCACCGCCGTCGAGCGCGGAGCCGCCCGGCTGCTGGAGCAGGGGGCCGTCTGCTTCAGCCGGCTCGGGACCGGACCGCTGATGGCGGCGCGGCGGACCGAGGAGCTGCTGCGGTCCGCGCTGGGTGTCCCGGACCGGATCGCGTACGCCGAGAAGCGGGCCGTTCGGGCGTGGCTGCCGCGTGACGCGGGCGAGCGGGCCGCCGAGGTCGTGGCCCTGCACGCGCGGGCCGTGGCGCTCGGCGGGTGGCCGGAGTCGCTGGCGCGCGAGCCGTGCCGGGTCGCCGATCACGCGGAGGCGTTCGGGCTGTCCCGGCTGTCCGCGCCCGTCGGGGAGGTGCGCGGGCTGGTCGCGGGAGGCGTGGTGCGGGGAGAGCTGGTCGGGGCGGCCGGGCCGGACCTGCATCTGCGCACGCCGCGCGGCGAGGTCGTCCTCGACACGCGGCTGCTGCCGGGGTGGGGGCTCGTCCCGGCGGCGCAGCGCGAACTGTCGGTGCCGGTCGTGCCGTTGAGGCGGGAGGCGCCAGCCCAGGACGGGTTGTTCTGACGGTGGGGCGAGGGGCCGGCCGACCGTGGGTCAAAGGGTCTGCCTGATCGTGGGCCAAGGGTCTGTCTTCCCCTGGGGCAAGGCCTGTTCGACCGTTGGGCAAAAGGTCTGGTGGACGCCGCCGGGAGCGATCACGCTTGGCCCATGAGCGATCCCCAGTCCCTTCCCGGGGACGGGCCCGTCCCCGTCCCCGCCCACGAACCGCCTTACTACGCCGTCGTCTTCACCTCCGTCCGGACCGCGGAAGAGGAGGGGTACGCCGAGACCGCCGAGCGGATGGAGGAACTCGTCGAAAAGGTGCCGGGATACCTCGGCATGGACCACGCCCGCAGCGCCGGTGGGCTGTCGATCACCGTCGGCTACTTCCAGGACGCCACCGCCCTCGAGGCCTGGCGCAGCGACCTCGAACACCGGCGGGCCCAGCAGCGCGGGCGCGCGCAGTGGTACGACCGGTACACCCTGCACGTCGCCAAGGTGGAACGCAGCCACAGCTACGAACGTCCCGCCACCGGCTGACCGCACACCCGGCCCCGGGCCCGGCAGCGCAGGCAGGGCGCGGCCGAGCCGCTTCCTGTCAGCCCCCTGTGCGTTTCTCAGGAAAATCACAGACGGGGGAAAGCCTCCTCTCAGAGCTCCCGGACAGGGTGGTCACCATGACCACGACCTCGCCCCAGGGGCGCACCGAACTGCTGAGGCCGGACGGGAGCCCCGTCCGGGTGCTGGTGGTGGACGACGAGCTGTCGATCACCGAGCTGCTGTCGATGGCCCTGCGCTACGAGGGCTGGCAGATCCGCAGCGCGGGGGACGGGCACGGCGCGCTGCGGACCGCGCGGGAGTTCCGGCCCGACGCCGTCGTGCTCGACATGATGCTGCCCGACATGGACGGGCTGTCCGTCCTCGGACGGCTGCGCCGCGAGCTGCCGGACGTGCCCGTCCTCTTCCTGACCGCGAAGGACGCCGTCGAGGACCGCATCGCCGGTCTCACCGCGGGCGGCGACGACTACGTCACCAAGCCGTTCAGCCTGGAGGAGGTCGTGGCGCGGCTGCGCGGCCTCATCCGGCGCTCCGGCGCCGCCGACCGGCGCTCGGACTCCGTGCTCGTCGTCGGCGACCTCATGCTCGACGAGGACAGCCACGAGGTGTCCCGGGGCGGCGACCACATCCACCTCACCGCCACCGAGTTCGAGCTGCTGCGCTTCTTGATGCGCAACCCGCGGCGTGTGCTCAGCAAGGCGCAGATCCTGGACCGGGTCTGGTCCTACGACTTCGGCGGCCAGGCCAACGTCGTCGAGCTGTACATCTCCTACCTGCGGCGGAAGATCGACGCCGGGCGCGAGCCGATGATCCACACCCGGCGCGGCGCCGGCTACCTGATCAAGCCCGCGGTGTCATGAGCGTCCGGCGACGGCCGCGCACGCGGTGGCGGGGCCGGCAGCCGCGCACCCTGCGGACGCGGCTCGTCGTCGCGTCGGTGACCCTGGTCGCCGTGGTGAGCACGGTGATCGGCACGGTGACCACCATCGCCCTGCGCCAGCACCTCGTCGACCAGCTGGACAGCAAGGTCAAGGACATCGCCGTGCGGGCGGCGGGCGGCCATCTGCCGGACAACCCGCCGCAGACACCCCTTCCGGCGAGCGAACGGATCGACAGGCTGGTCACGCAGGGGCCGGTCCAGCCGAGGACCATCGCCGCCTACGTCACCGGCTCCACCCTCACCAGCGCCGCCGTCGGCGAGCGCACCGACGACAGCAACGGCGCCTACAAGACCATGAACGCCGTCGCGCTGGACGCGGAGCAGAAGGCGGCCCTCGCCTCCGTCCCGAAGGACGACGGCACGCACTCCGTCGACGTGCCGGGTCTCGGCGAGTACCGCGCGCGGTACATCACCGGCTTCGACGGCGGCGAGTCGTACTACGTCGCCCTGCCCACCGCCGACGTGACCGGCACCGTCGACACCCTGGTCCTCGTCGAGGTCAGCGTCACCGCCGCAGGGCTCGTCGCCGCAGGGATCGCCGGTTTCGTGCTCGTCGGTGTCGCCACCCGCCCGCTGCGCAAGGTCGCCGCGACCGCCACCCGGGTCTCCGAACTCCCCCTGCACTCCGGCGAGGTGAACCTCTCCGAACGCGTCCCGGAGTCCGAGTGCGACCCGCACAGCGAGGTCGGCCGGGTCGGCGCCGCCCTCAACCGCATGCTCGACCATGTGCACGGCGCCCTGCACGCCCGCCAGCAGAGCGAGACCCGGGTACGGCAGTTCGTGGCCGATGCCAGCCACGAGCTGCGCACCCCGCTCGCCTCCATCCGCGGGTACGCCGAGCTGACCCGGCGCGGCCGTGAACAGGTCGGCCCCGACACCCGGCACGCGCTCGGCCGTATCGAGTCCGAGGCCGGCCGGATGACCCTCCTCGTCGAGGACCTGCTGCTGCTCGCCCGCCTGGACGCCGGCCGGCCCCTGCGGTTCGAGCACACCGATCTCGTCCCGCTCGTCGTCGACACCGTCAGCGACGCCCGGGCCACCGGACGCGACCACGTGTGGCGCCTGGACCTGCCCCACGAACCCGTCCTGGTGTCCGCCGATCCCGCCCGGCTCCAGCAGGTGCTGGTCAACCTGCTCGCCAACGCCCGCACCCACACCCCGCCCGGCACGACGGTCACGGCGCGCGTGCGGAGGGCCGGGCCCTTCAGCTGCGTGGACGTGGAGGACGACGGTCCGGGCATCCCACCCGACCTGCTCCCGCACGTCTTCGAACGGTTCGCGCGCGGCGACTCGGCGCGTTCCCGCGCCACCGGCTCCACCGGGCTCGGGCTCGCCATCGTGCAGGCCGTCGCGAGCGCGCACGGCGGGGCCGTGAGTGTCGACAGCGTGCCCGGCCGGACCGTGTTCACCGTGCACCTGCCCGCGCTCACCGGGCGGCCGGCGCAGGACTCACAGGCGCAGCACAGCGCCACCACACGGGTACAACAGGGCGCCTGACCACAGTCGTTCGCATGCGAACCGACTCTTCTCCCGGCACTCTGCCGGCGCGGGAGCACCTCCCGGCCGCGCCGGCCGGAACGCCTGTCCTGGACGTCGTGATCCCCGTCTACAACGAGGAGAAGGACCTCCGGCCGTGCGTCGAGCGACTGCACGAGCACCTCACCCGGACCTTCCCCTACGCGTTCCGCATCACCATCGCGGACAACGCGTCGACCGACACCACCCCGCAGGTGGCGGCCCGGCTGGGGGAGCGCCTGGCACAGGTGCGGGTGGTCCGGCTGGAGCTCAAGGGCCGCGGGCGGGCCCTGCGGACCGTCTGGTCCGCCTCGGACGCCCCCGTCCTCGCCTACATGGACGTCGACCTGTCCACCGACCTCAACGCGCTGCTGCCACTGGTCGCACCGCTCATCTCCGGCCACTCCGACCTCGCGATCGGTTCCCGGCTGAGCCGGAGCGCGCGGGTCGTGCGGGGCGCCAAACGTGAGTTCATCTCCCGCACCTACAACCTCATCCTGCGCGGCTCGCTCCAGGCCCGCTTCTCCGACGCGCAGTGCGGCTTCAAGGCCATCCGGAGGGAGGTCGCCCGGGTGCTGCTGCCGCTCGTCGAGGACAGCGGCTGGTTCTTCGACACCGAGATGCTGGTGCTCGCCGAACGCGCCGGACTGCGCATCCACGAGGTGCCCGTCGACTGGGTCGACGACCCCGACTCGACCGTGCACATCGTCAGAACGGCGACCGACGACCTCAAGGGTGTCTGGCGGGTGGGCCGGGCGCTGGCCACCGGGTCGCTGCCGCTGGACCGGCTCGCCCGGCCCTTCGGCGACGACCCGCGCGACCGCGACATCAAGGACGTCCCCACCGGACTCGCCCGCCAGCTCGTCGGCTTCCTCGTGGTCGGCGGCCTGTCCACCGTCTTCTACCTGCTGCTCTACAGCGGCCTGCGCACCGTCACCGGCTCCCAGCTCGCCAACGCGCTGGCCCTGCTGGTCTCCGCGATCGCCAACACCGCCGCCAACCGCCGGCTCACCTTCGGGGTGCGCGGCCGCGGCGGCGCCGTACGCCATCAGGCGCAGGGACTCGTCGTGTTCGGTATCGGGCTGGTGCTGACCAGCGGTTCGCTGGCCGCGCTCGGCGCGGCCACGGCGCAGCCCGCGCACTCCACCGAGCTGGCCGTGCTGATCGCCGCCAACCTCGCGGCGACCGTGCTGCGCTTCCTGCTCTTCCGCGCGTGGGTCTTCCCGGACCGGGAGCCCACGCCCGTCCGCGCCGCAGACGCCGCGAACCCCGCCATGGGGGTCCCCCCGCTCGAGCGAAGCCGAGAGTGGGAGAAGGACGCCACCGTGCAACTGCAGCCGGTGCACCCGTACGACACCGACCCGAGGGACCGCCGATGACCACCCACCGCGCCGACGACGTGGCCACCTGGGGCCCGCCCCCGACCGCTCCCCCCGGACCCGCCCCTTCCGCCCCTTCCGCCCCGGAAGCCGCGGAGTCCCCAGCGGCCGCGGAGCCCCCGGAGCGGCCGCAGGACCCGCGCTGGGCCCGCCCGGCCTTCCTCGGCCTGCTGATGGCGACGGGTCTGCTCTACCTCTACAACCTGAGCGCCTCCGGCTGGGCCAACTCCTTCTACTCGGCGGCGGTCCAGGCCGGCAGCAAGAGCTGGAAGGCGTTCTTCTTCGGCTCCCTCGACGCCGCGAACGCCATCACCGTCGACAAGCCCCCGGCCTCGCTGTGGCCGATGGAGCTGTCGGTGCGGATCTTCGGCCTGAACGCGTGGGCGATCCTCGTCCCCGAGGTGCTGATGGGCGTGGCCACGGTCGCGGTCGTGTACGCGGCGGTACGGCGCCGGTCCGGCCCGGCGGCCGGCCTGCTCGCGGGCGCGGTGCTCGCGCTCACCCCGGTCGCGGCGCTGATGTTCCGGTTCAACAACCCGGACGCGATGCTGGCGCTGCTCATGGCGATCGCCTGCCACCTCCTCGTCCGCGCGCTGGAGGACGGGCGCACCAAGTGGCTGGTGTGGGCCGGCGTCGCGATCGGTTTCGCGTTCCTCGCCAAGACCCTCCAGGCGTTCCTGATCCTGCCGCCGCTGGCGCTGGCGTACGCGGTGTGCGCGCCGGTGCGTCTCAGCAAGCGCCTCGGCCAACTGGGTCTCGCCACCCTCGCGTTGGTTGTCTCGGGCGGCTGGTGGGTGGCGATCGTGGAGCTGTGGCCGGCGTCGTCCCGCCCGTACATCGGCGGCTCGCAGAACAACAGCTTCCTGGAGCTGACCTTCGGCTACAACGGGCTCGGCCGCATCAGCGGCGACGAGACCGGCAGCGTCGGCGCAGGCGGCGGTCCCGGTGGCGGCAACGGCGGCGGGATGTGGGGCGCGACCGGCTGGAACCGGATGTTCAATTCCGAGGTCGGCGGCCAGATCTCGTGGCTGCTGCCGACGGCGCTGATCCTGCTGGCGGCTGCGCTGTGGGCCACGCGCGGGGCCCGCCGTACGTCGGTGACGCGGGGCGCGTTCCTGGTCTGGGGCGGCTCGCTGCTGACGACGACGGCCGTCTTCAGCTACATGGCGGGCATCTTCCACCAGTACTACACGGTGGCGCTCGCGCCCTACCTGGCGGCGGTCACCGGCATGGGCGCCGCCCTGCTGTGGGAGCGGCGCAGGGAGATCCGGGCCGCACTCGCGCTCGCCGCGTCCGCGGTGGCGGCCGCGGTCTGGGGGTATGTACTGCTCGACCGCACGCCCGACCATCTGCCCTGGCTGAAGTGGCTGGTGCTGGTCGGCGGCCTGACCGGGGCGCTCGGCCTGATCTTCGCGGGCCGTGTGACACGACAGCTCGCGCTCGCCGCGGCGGCCGTGAGCGTGCTGGCCGCGCTGGCCGGTCCGACGGCGTACACGCTGAGCACGGTCGGCTCCGCGCACACCGGCTCCATCCCGACGGCGGGCCCGGCGGGCGCGAGCATGAGGGGCGGCCGGGGCGGCCCCGGCGGCGGCGTGCGCGGCGGCTTCCCCGGTGGCGTGATGCCGGGGCAGCAGGGCCGGCAAGGTCAGCAGGGCCAGGGCAACGGCTTCCCGGGCGGCGGCACGCCGGGCCAGAACCAGGGCCAGAACCAGGGCCGGTTGCCGGGCGGCCAGAACGGCAACGGCTTCCCCGGCGGCCGTACGGGCGGCGAAGGCGGGATGGGTGGCGGCGCGGGCGGCCTGCTCAACGGTGCGAACGTCTCCGCCGCGGCCAAGCAGCTGCTGGAGACGGACGCCGCGAAGTACACCTGGGTCGCCGCGTCGATCGGCTCCCAGAACGCGGCGAGCTACCAGCTCTCCACCGGCGACCCGGTGATGGCGATCGGCGGCTTCAACGGCACCGACCCGTCGCCGACACTCGCCCAGTTCAAGGAGTACGTCCAGGAAGGGAAGATCCACTACTTCATCGCCGGAGGCATGGGAGGCATGGGAGGCATGGGAGGCATGGGCGGCGGCAACGGCACGTCGTCCCGGATCACCTCCTGGGTGCAGAGCACCTTCAAGAAGGTGACGGCCGGCTCGGCCACCTTCTACGACCTCACGCAGAAGCAGACCGGCTGAGGAGGGAACGCCGAGCGACGGACGACAGGCCGTACGCATCCAGGAGCCGCGCCGGGCGACGCGGTGCCCTGGCCGTGAGCGTGACCCGCGACGACGTCCTCGACGGCGGCCCCGGTACGGACAGGTGCGACGGCGACGGTGGCCGCAACATCGTGATCGGCTGCGAGACATGACGGCCTGACAGAAGGGGCCCGGCCGGGCCCCTTCTCCCTGCCCCGGCACCGCGAGGGACACGGGCCGCAAGCGACACGGTCCCACGCCCCTACAGTGGGGCCAGTGGCCGGAGTCTCAGGAGGATGCGCCGATGGTCAGGGCAGCGGATCGGCCGGCGCGGTACAGCGTGTGGCGGCAGGAGAAGCCACGGCGGGGCGGCCGGAGCGGCGGGCAGCTGTCCGGGCTCGACCGGGACCGGATCACCGAGGTCAGCGTGCGGCTGCTGGACGCCGAGGGCCTGGCGAAGTTCTCCATGCGCCGGCTGGCCGCCGAGCTGAACGTCACCGCGATGTCCGTGTACTGGTACGTCGACACCAAGGACGACCTGCTGGAACTCGCCCTCGACGCGGCGTACGGCGAGATGGAGCTGCCCGACCCCACGGCGGCCGACGCCGAATGGCGTGCGCAGCTGCGGGAACTGGCCGAGCAGTACCGCGCGGTGCTGGTGCGCCACCCGTGGGTGTCGCCGCTGGTCGGCCGGTACCTCAACATCGGGCCGAACCACCTGGCCTTCTCCCGGGTGGTGCAGCAGGTCGTGCGCCGCACCGGCCTGCCGGTCCACCGGCTCACCAGCACGATCTCGGCCGTCTTCCAGTTCGTGTACGGCTACGGCACGCTCGAGGGCCACTTCGACACGCGCAGCGCGACCCTCGGCATGTCCCGCGACGAGTACTTCCGGCACGCGGTCGCCGAGGTGAGCGAGACCCCGGCCTGCGCCGAGGTCCTCCAGGAGTCCAAGGAGCTCATGGAGGCCCGCGGCGGCGACACGGTCGAGGAGATGATGGAGCGTGACTTCACCTACGCGCTCGACCTGCTGATCGCGGGTATCGAGGCGCTGGTGGAACGCGGCTGAGGAGTCAGCTGTCCTGCTCCGCCAGCCGGGCCGGGAAACCGCCCGTGGCGATCGGCCCCCACCGCTGCGGCGTGATCCGGATGATCGACTTGCCCTGCTTGACCATGGCCTGCCGGTACTCGTCCCAGTCCGGGTGCTCCCCGGCGATGGTGCGGTAGTACTCCACGAGCGGCTCGACGGAGTCGGGCGCGTCGATCACCTCGGCGGTGCCGTCGATCTGCACCCACGGCCCGTTCCACTCGTCGCTCAGCACGACGACGGCGTCCCGCGCGTCCCGCTTGGCGTTGCGGGTCTTGGCCCGCTCCGGATAGGTGGAGACCACGATCCGACCGGAGTCGTCGACCCCGCAGGTCAGCGGGGACGCCTGGGGGCTGCCGTCACCGCGCCGGGTCAGCAGCAGGGCGCGGTGACGGGGCCGTACGAAGTCCAGCAACTGCTCCAGCGGTACGCGGGTGTTGGTCGCGATGTTCGGTGCCATGCCGCCAGCCTAGGCCGCGGGGGCCCGCATCTGCCTGACCCTGGCGTGCCTACGCCTGCGGCAGGGTGTCGCCCTGGACCGCCTGGATGTCCAGCTCCACCTTCAGGGTGGTGCCGATGGCGGCGATGCCCGCCTGGAGGACCTGGTTGTAGTTCATCGCGAAGTCCTCGCGGTGCAGATCGGTCGTGGCGCGGAACGCGGCCCGGGTCCCGCCCCAGGGGTCGGCGCCGGAGCCGAGGTAGGCGAGGTCCAGGTCGACCGGGCGCAGCACACCGTGCATGCCCAGCTCGCCGTGGACGGTCCAGCGGTCCGGCCCGGCGGCGGTCAGACCCGTCGACCGGAAGGTGATCTCCGGATACGTCCCGACGTCCAGGAAGTCCGGCGAGCGCAGATGGTCGTCGCGCATCTTGTTGCCCGTGTCGATGGACGCGGCCTGGATGACGGCCTCGACCCGCGACTTGGTGACGTCGTCCGGGGCGATCTCGATGCCCCCGGCGAAGTCGGTGAACCGGCCGCGCACGCTGGAGATGCCCAGGTGCTGGGCGACGGCGCCCACGGAGGAGTGGACCGGGTCGATCGTCCACGGTCCGGGCGGCGGCAGTTCGGTGCCGCCCTGCCGGGCCAGCGTCACCGTGCCCACCTCGGCGCGCCCGCTCGCGGTGACGATCGCGCTGGCGGCGGCCGGCGCGTAGCCGACGGCGGTGACGATGACGGTGTACGCCCCGGGGGCCAGGGCCACCTCGTCGCGTACGGCGCCCTCGGGGTCGGCCTCGGCGCGCAGCACCTGTGCGCCGGTCATGTCGGTCACCGTGACGACCGCGTGCGACACGGCCCATCCGTCCCGGGTGCGGATCCTCGCGGTCAGTCCCATCCCGTTTCTTCTCCCTGCGAAGCTGTGCAAATCGGTCGTAAGAGTCCGGCCCGCGGCGGGCGCCGCCTCTGGGTCTCAGGGCGCGCGCCCGCCGCGGGCCGGGGCCGTACTACTCGCCGGGGTGGGCGAGTTCGATGTCGTGGCCGTCCACGCCGCCGTTCACGGTGAGGGCGGTGGCCACCGGCGGGTAGCCGGTCGCGATGACGGTGTACTCGCCGCTGTCCAGGTCGGTGAAGGCGTACGCCCCGTCCGATCCGGTGGTCGCGGTGGAGACGACGTTGCCGGCGGCGTCGACCAGGGTCACCCGGGCGTCGGCCAGCGGGCCGTGCGGCGCCCGGACGACGCCCTGGACCTGGGCGCCGGTCTCCAGGTCGACCTCGATACGGGTCACGCCGGTGCCGCCGACCTCGACGGGCAGCGCGCGCGGCCGGTAGCCGGCGGCGTTGACCGCGATGGTCACCGTGCCGGGCACCAGCTCCGCGAAGGAGAACTCGCCCTGCTCGCCGGTGGTGTCGCTGGCCAGCAGATCACCGCGCACATCGGTGACGATGACCATCGCGTCCTTGACCGGCTGCGCCGACCCGACGGCCCGCACCACACCGGTCAGGCCGCTGGTGCCGCTGAGCAGGATGTCGTAGGCGACGGGCTCGTCGCCCACCACGATGGTGGAGGCCTGCGGCTGGAAGCCGTCGGCGGAGGCGATCAGGACGTAACTCCCGGCGCCGGGCGCGTGGACCGCGTAGGAACCGTCGGCCTGCGCCACCGAGCGGCCGAGCTGCCGGCCGGCCAGCGAGATCAGCGTCACGGCGGCCTGCGGGACGGGCGCGCTCTCGGCGCCCCGCACGAAGCCGCGGACCGGGATGCCGCCCATGGGGGTACCTCCCGCTCGAGTGGATTCGAGAGTGGGGGAGGGCTCGTCCCGCTCGATGGTGGCGACGGCGGCGAGCCTCTGCGTGCCGTCCGTCGCGGCCTCGGTGTCCGAGGCGGCGGACGCCCAGCTCGGGGTCTTCTCCTGGACCGGGGCGGCGGTGGCCTCGGCGACCACCGGGGCGGCAGCGGGGGCCGCGGCCTCGGTGTTCGCCTCGGCGGCCTGGGCCAGGGCACCGGTGGTACGCAGCGGGACCTCCTTGATGAACAGGGTCACGAGGAAGGCGAGGAACGCGATCGGCGCGACGTACAGGAAGATGTCGCCGATGCCGTGTCCGTAGGCGCCCTCCAGCCAGGTGCGGATGTGGGCGGGCAGCGCGTCCATGTCGGGCAGCGTGCTGCCGCCTGCGGCCTTGGCCGCGGCCATCTGCTCCTTGGGGCTGAGCTGGCCGATGGTGTCCTTGGCGTAGTGGCTGATGCGGGTGGTCATCACCGAGCCCAGCACGGAGACGCCGACCGCACCGCCCAGGGAGCGGAAGAAGGTGACCGTGGAGGACGCGGCGCCGAGGTCGCTCGGGGCGACCTGGTTCTGCGTGGACAGCACCAGGTTCTGCATCATCATGCCGACGCCGAGACCCATCAGCGCCATGAAGATCGCCAGGTGCCAGTACGGGGTGTCGTAGCGCATGGTGCCCAGCAGGCCGATGCCCGCCGTCAGCAGCACACCGCCGGCCACCAGCCAGGCCTTCCACTTGCCGGTGCGGGTGATGACCTGACCGGAGACCGTGGACGACACGAACAGGCCGCCGATCATCGGGATGGTCATGACGCCGGACATCGTCGGCGACTTGTCCCGGGCCAGCTGGAAGTACTGGCTGAAGAAGACGGTGCCCGCGAACATCGCGATACCGACGAACAGCGAGGCCAGCGAGGCCAGCGTGATGGTGCGGTTCTTGAACAGGCGCAGCGGGATGATCGGCTCGCTGGCCTTGGTCTCGGTGAAGACGAACAGCAGGGCGAGCAGGATCGAGCCGCCGACCATCACACCCGTCTGCCACGACATCCAGTCGTACTTGTCGTCGGCGAAGGTGACCCAGACCAGCAGCAGGCAGACGGCCGCGGTGATGAAGAAGGCACCGGCCCAGTCGACCTTGACCTTGCGCTTGGTCTCCGGCAGGTGCAGCGTCTTCTGCAGCACGAGCAGGGCGATCAGCGCGAACGGCACACCGACGTACAGGCACCAGCGCCAGCCGAGCCAGTCGGTGTCGGTGATGACACCACCGATGAGCGGACCGCCGACGGTGGCGACGGCGAAGGTCGCGCCCAGGTAACCGGAGTAACGGCCGCGCTCACGCGGGGAGATCATCGCGGCCATGATGATCTGCGCCAGGGCGGACAGACCACCGGCGCCGATGCCCTGCACGGCACGCGCGGTGATCAGCATGCCGGGGTTCTGCGCCAGACCGGCGACGACCGAGCCCGCGATGTAGACCACGAGCGCTATCTGGACGAGTGCCTTCTTGCTGACCAGGTCGGCGAGCTTGCCCCACAGGGGAGTGGTGGCCGTCATCGCCAGCAGCGAGGCGGTGACGACCCAGGTGTACGCGCTCTGACCGCCGCCGAGGTCCGTGATGATCTCGGGCAGGGCGTTGGAGACGATGGTGGAGGACAGGATGGCGGCGAACATGCCGAGCAGCAGCCCGGAGAGCGCCTCCATGATCTGCCGGTGCGACATCGGAGCGTGGTCGCCGGCGGCGCCTCCCCCGTGCTTGGCATGAGCCCGCACACCGGCTGGTGTGGTCGTTGCCATGGGCTTCCTTTACTTACGTGCTTGCGGGTGTACGGGTGGTCGTCTCGAACACGGGCGGCGGTGCGGGCGGCCTGAGGGAAGGGGGTCCCCCCTGCTCGAGCGCAGCCGAGAGCTTGGGGGAGCGGCAGTCGTCGAAGCTGGCCCGCAGCCGTTGCATCAGCCGAGTGAGCTGGGCGACCTCCTCGTCGCTCCAGTCGCCGAGCCGCTCGGCCAGCATCTGAGTGGTGGCCCGGGACATGTCGTCGAGCTTGCGGTTCCCCTCCGGGGTGAGCCGCACGATGCGCGACCGCTTGTCCGCCGGGTCAGGGGAGCGCTCGATCCAGCCCCGCTCGGCCACGTGCGCCACATGGCGGCTGGTGACCGACATGTCCACCGCGAGCAGCTCCGCGAGCTTGCTCATGCGCATGTCGCCGTACCGGCCCAGCAGCGTCAGCACGGCGGCCGAGCCGCTCGGGCAGTCGGACGGCAGGATCCGTCCCAGCTCCCTTTTGACGGCGCCGAAGGCGCTGAACTGACGGATCAGCTCCTCGTACTGCGCCTTTGCGGCCATCACGCCTCCTGTGTTCGTTGCTTAGGGCAACCATAGGCTTGGTTGGTTGCCGCAGGCAAATAAAACGGCGGCGCCCCGCACAAAAACTTGGCAAAGACAAGTATTACGGAAGTAAACGCGCAGCTGAGGTCGGCCGCGAGGGGGCTCCGCCCCGCACTTGGGCCGCACGGCCTCATTCGCTAGTGTCTCGGGCCATGGCTAACACCCAGGGCCCCCAGGGCAATTACGACCCGGCCGGCAGCACCCAGATGTTCCGCGCGTTCGTCGAGGACGAGGCTCCCCAGGGCCGCCAGCAGCAGGCCGCCACGGCGTCCTCCGGCCCCCGCATCGGCCTGATCATCGGCGTGATCGCAGCGGTGGTGATCGTGGCGGCGGTGGCCTGGCTGGCCCTGAAGTAACGGCGTCGGCCGACGGCGCCCGGCGTTTCGTGTTGCCCGGCGCCGGTGCCGGCCGGGGGGTGGGTGCGCTCACCGGCGCTGGCGGGGTGCCGCTGCGCCCGCCCGTGCCGCCCTGGGGGTCCCCCCTGCTCGAAGAGCTTGGGGGAGGCACGACTGCCCGCAGCTACGACTGGAGGCAGTCGCCGACGGCGGGAAGGGGACGGGGTGGGGGGTGTCCGCCCGCAGCGGCCGACGCCGGGACACAGTGAGGCCGTCGGAAACGGGCGGCCGGACCGAGGACGGACACCCCCCACCCCGGCCCCGACCCACAACGCACCACAGGCGCGACACCAGCCCACCACGCACCGCAACGGGCCGCCGCAGGCACAAAAAGGGGCGCGGGGAACTGCGCGACCAGCCCCCACGCACCCGCAGACGAACGACGACCTCAGTCCGAGATGAGCCCTTCCCGCAGCTGCGCCAACGTCCGCGTAAGCAACCGCGACACGTGCATCTGCGAGATACCGACTTCCTCACCGATCTGCGACTGCGTCATGTTCGCGAAGAACCGCAGCATGATGATCCGCCGCTCCCGAGGCGGAAGCTTGGCCAGCAGCGGCTTGAGCGACTCCCGGTACTCGACACCCTCCAGCGCGGTGTCCTCGTAACCGAGCCGATCGGCCAGCGACCCCTCGCCACCGTCGTCCTCGGGCGCGGGCGAGTCCAGCGAGGACGCCGTGTACGCGTTGCCCACCGCCAGCCCGTCGACGACGTCCTCCTCGGACACCCCGAGCACGGCGGCGAGTTCGGCGACGGTCGGAGACCGGTCCAGCTTCTGTGACAGCTCGTCACTGGCCTTGGTCAGCGCCAGCCGCAGCTCCTGCAGCCGCCGCGGCACCCGCACCGACCACGACGTGTCCCGGAAGAACCGCTTGATCTCCCCGACGACCGTCGGCATCGCGAACGTCGGGAATTCCACGCCCCGTTCGCAGTCGAACCGGTCGATCGCCTTGATCAGGCCGATGGTGCCGACCTGGACGATGTCCTCCATCGGCTCGTTGCGGGAGCGGAACCGCGCGGCCGCGTACCGCACCAGCGGCAGGTTGAGCTCGATCAGGGTGTCCCGGACGTACGCCCGCTCGGGGCTGTTCTCGTCGAGGGCGGCGAGCCGCAGGAACAGGGAGCGGGACAGCGTGCGGGTGTCGATGTCCCCGGAGACCGGCGGGGCCGCGGGGGGCTCCGTCGGCAGGGCGGGGGCCGGCACGGCCTCGAGGGCCGAGGCGTCATCGAGAGCGTCGAGCGTCTCCGGAGCTGTCTCGCTCTTCGTGAGCGTGAGCACCTTCGAGCTGCCCTGGTCTGCGGACATGCCACCCCCTTTGGGTCGCGGGACGGTCGCGGCGGACGCTCCCACAGAAGGAACGCAGCCTTCACCTGAATACCGGAGCCGGAGCTTCGGCAAACGCGCTTCCCGCAGAATGTCACATGTCGGCAACGCGCCGTAGTGACATGTCGACATCTGAGATGCGAATCGCCCCTGGAATCAGGGCGTCTGACGGCCTGTCGGCCCGAGAACACGGCCATCCGCGCTGATGAGCGATTCGCTCGCGACGGTGAGGGCTCGCTCCCGCATTCGGTTGTGCGCCGGTAGCGCGAACGGGTGACGAAAACACCCCGAACCCTCACCCCGTCCCCGAACCCTCACCCCGTCCCCGTCCCCGTCCCCGCCCCCGAACCCCGCGGAGCGGCTACGCCTCGATCCGGTTGGCCGACCGCAGCCGCTGAAAGGAACGCGCCAGCAGCCGGGACACATGCATCTGCGAGACCCCGAGCTCGGCGCTGATCTGCGACTGGGTGAGGTTGCTGTAGTACCGCAGCAGCAGAATGCGCTGCTCCCGCTCGGGGAGCTGCACCAGCAGATGCCGTACGAGATCGCGGTGCTCGACGCCGTCCAGCGCCGGGTCCTCGTAGCCGAGCCGGTCGAGCAGCCCGGGCAGCCCGTCGCCCTCCTGCGCGGCCTCCAGCGAGGTGGCGTGGTACGACCGCCCGGCCTCGATGCAGGACAGCACCTCGTCCTCGCTGATGCGCAGCCGCTCGGCGATCTCGGCGGTGGAGGGGGTGCGCCCGAACGCGGTGGTCAGATCCTCGGTGGCGCTGTTGACCTGCACCCACAGCTCGTGCAGCCGGCGCGGTACGTGGACGGTGCGGACGTTGTCGCGGAAGTAGCGCTTGATCTCGCCGATGACCGTGGGCATCGCGAAGGTCGGGAACTGCACGCCCCGGTCCGGGTCGAACCGGTCGATGGCGTTGATCAGCCCGATGGTGCCGACCTGGACGACGTCCTCCATGGGTTCGTTGCGGGAGCGGAAGCGGGCTGCGGCGTAGCGCACGAGCGGGAGGTTGGCCTCGATCAGCGCCCCGCGTACCCGGTTGTGCTCCGGCGTGCCCGGCGTGAGCTCCTTCAGCTGCGCGAAGAGCACCTGGGTCAGTGCCCGGGTGTCGGCCCCCCGGCTGCGCCGCGGGGCGGCCTCCTGGGGCGGTGCTTGAGGCGCAGTACTGGCCGGCACGGTCAACTCCACCTCTTCATCCGTCGCTCATCCGTCAACTCATCCGTCAAAAGCGGTCATAGCATCACAAGACATGTCCACTGTGTGCAAGCACCGCATATCTACGTGTTGAGGTAAGAAGTGGTGCATAAAATGACAAAAACCCCACGCCCGTGACGGGTGCGGGGTTGTCGGCGTGGGGCCGGTCGGCTCAGTACGCGTAGTCGGCGATCACCCACGTGGCGAACTCGCGCCACAGGGCCACGCCCGCCTGGTGCTCGGGGTGCTCGACGTAGCGGCGCAGTGCCTCGGCGTCGTCGAAGCCGGAGTTGATCGCGAAGTCGTAGGCGATGGGGCGGTCGCTGATGTTCCAGCCGAGCTCCCAGAAGCGGATCTCGGGGATCTTGCCGTCGAGCGCCTGGAAGGCCTCGACGCCCTTCACGACCCGCGGGTCGTCGCGCTCGACGCCCTCGTTGAGCTTGAAGAGAACCAGGTGGCGGATCATGGGTACTCCCGGGTGTCAGCCCTTGCCTCCATGGGCGACCCACGTCATGAAGTCACCGATGGCCTTGGCGGCGTCCGATATGCCCTCGAACCCTATCTGGACGTAGTCCGCGGCCTTGGCCGGGTCCGTGATGATCACGTACAGCGCGAAGACCACGAGCGCATAGACGGCGATCTTCTTCGCGTTCACCGCCATCGCGGCCTCCCTGTCACCGACGTGCCCTGAGGGTCCCCTGTTGCCGGCGGTGAGTGTAACTTCACGCGTATGCGGGCGACCGAAGGGGGCGTGGGCATGGCCACCGTCGAGGACGTACGGCGCCTGGCACTGGCGCTGCCGCGCACCGAGGAGCATCTGGTCCGGGACCGGGTGAAGTTCCGCATCGGACGGATCGTCTACCTGGCACTCTCCCGGGACGAGACGGTCCTGGGCTTCGCGTTCCCGAAGGAGGAGCGGGCCGCGCTGGTCGCCTCCGAGCCGGGGAAGTTCTCTCTGCCCCGCGCGTCCGACCTGCGCTACAACTGGGCCGAGGCCCGGCTCGCCTCGCTCGCGCCGGACGAGCTGGCGGAACTGGTCACGGAGGCCTGGCGCATGTGCGTCCCGGCGAGCGTGGCCCGTGCGCACCTGGGCGCTGCCTGAAGCGCGGACATCTGAAGCGCGAAAGCGGAACATCAAACCGGAACACCAAAGCAGCACACGAAAAACAGAGCAGGAAAGCAGAACACCCCCTGTCCGTGATGCCACGGTCAGAGGGTGTTGTCAGCGGTAGCGGAGGGATTTGAACCCTCGGTGACTTGCGCCACACTCGCTTTCGAGGCGAGCTCCTTCGGCCGCTCGGACACGCTACCGAGGGAGACCTTACAGCACGGCGCCCCGGGGATCGAAATCGGTATTCAGCGAGCGCGGAAGAACTCCGTGAGCTGCCGCGCGCACTCGTCCGCCAGCACGCCCTCGATCACCTCGGGCCGGTGGTTGAGCCGCCGGTCCCGGATCACGTCCCACAGGGATCCGGCCGCGCCCGCCTTGTCGTCCCGGGCGCCGTAGACCACTCGGTCCACCCGGGACTGGACGATCGCGCCCGCGCACATCGTGCACGGCTCCAGCGTCACCACGAGCGTGCAGCCGGTCAGCCGCCACTCGCCGAGCCGCTCCGCCGCCCGCCGGATCGCGAGGATCTCGGCGTGCCCGGTCGGGTCGCCGGTGGCCTCGCGCTCGTTGTGCCCCGTGCCGAGCACGCCGGTGCCGTCGGGCGCGAGCACGAGCGCGCCGACGGGCACGTCACCGTCCCGGGCGGCCCGCTCCGCCTCGTCCAGGGCGAGCCGCATCGCGGCCCGCCAGCGGTCGCGCACCGGGTCCGGGGCCGGCGTGGTGTCGTACGGGGCGGTCAGCGAACGGCCTCCAGCATCTCCGAGGCGCCCAGGGCGTCGGCGATCTCCGACAGCGCGTCGCCGTCCAGGGCCAGCAGCTCCTTGCCGCTGACGCCCAGGTCGTCCAGGATCGCGGCGTCGCCCACCGGGCCGCTGGGCACGGAGCCGACGCCGCCGTCCTCGTCACCGGCGACGACGTCCTCGGGCTCACCGTCCTCGGTGCCGTCCAGATCCAGGGAGTCCAGGTCGGTGTCGTCGTCACCACCCGGCTCCCGGCCCAGCAACTCGTCGGTGAGCAGCAGCTCGCCGTAGGAGCTGCGGGCGGCGACGGCGGCGTTCGAGACGAAGACCCGCGGGTCCTCCTCGCCGTCCACCCGGACGACGCCGAACCACGCGTCCTCCTGCTCGATCAGGACGAGCACCGTGTCCTCGTCGGGAGAGGCTTGCCGGGCCAGGTCGGCCAGATCCGACAGGGTCTCCACATCATCGAGCTCTGTGTCGCTCGCTTCCCACCCGTCTTCGGTGCGCGCGAGCAGTGCGGTGAAGTACACCGTGACTCTCCCACTGGTCTTAGGCGTGCCGGTTGGGGGTCCCCCCGGCGGAGGTTACGGACGGGGAGAAGCTCGGGCTCCGAGCCCCACCCACTCGGAATCGTGGCAGAAACAAGGCGTTCAGGGGACGTCTTCGGCTCCCTGTGTCCGGCAGTTTTGCACGCGGGTCCGCGGGCACGTCCGTCCGGACTCACCTGGACACTCGTCGCCGCCATCTGCGGATCGTACGCGGCTTTTCACATCTCCTCCGCATGCCCACCCCGGCAACGCGCGCACGGCCCACGGATCTTCCCGCATGCGGCCCGCATCCGCGCCGCGCGTGCGCGCCCACCGGCGGAACGCGCGGTCCGCTCCCCGCAGTCACCGGAACAGAAGTCACCGGTACGGCGCGTCGCGCGCCCCGCCGGGCTCAGCGGTACGGCGCGTCGTGCGCCCGCGTGGGGCGCCGGCGGAAGCGCGGTGCGCTCGCGCGGCTCACCAGCGGAACGTGCGCATGCGCATCGCGTGGCGCAGCCGGGCCACCTTGGCGCGGCGGGGCTGCACCCGGTCGCGCAGCTCCCGCGCCTCGGCCAGGTCCCGCAGGAACTGGGCGCGGCGGCGGCGCCGCTCCGTGTCCGTCTCGGGCGAGTCCCGCTGCGGGGGCTCCGGTTCGTTTCTGGACGCGCGGTCGGGTACGTCGGGTTCTGACAGGCCAGCCATGAGATCACCACCCCCGGTCCGTCCCCACCACCTTCCCCCCGGTAGGCGGTCCGATGCCAGCAGGCGGAAGAAAACGGTCCGCAAAGGCTCACGCAGCGTGCGGACGCCGGGGCCGGGGCGCCCGGTTACTGTTGTGGACATGCGTCTCCACGTCGTCGACCACCCCCTGGTCGCCCACAAGCTCACCACGCTGCGCGACCAGCGCACCGACTCCGCGACCTTCCGCCGGCTCGCCGACGAACTGGTCACCCTGCTCGCCTACGAGGCGACCCGGGACGTGCGCACCGAGGCGGTCGACATCCAGACCCCCGTGGCCCGGACCACCGGCGTGAAGCTGGCCCGGCCGCGTCCGCTGGTGGTGCCGATCCTGCGGGCCGGCCTCGGCATGCTGGACGGCATGGTCCGGCTGCTGCCGACCGCCGAGGTCGGCTTCCTCGGCATGATCCGCAACGAGGAGACGCTGCAGGCCTCGACCTACGCCACGCGGATGCCGGAAGACCTCTCCGGCCGCCAGGTGTACGTGCTGGACCCGATGCTGGCCACGGGCGGCACCCTCGTCGCCGCGATCCGCGAGCTGATCAAGCGCGGTGCCGACGACGTCACGGCCGTCGTGCTGCTGGCCGCCCCGGAGGGCGTCGAGATCATGGAGCGCGAGCTGGCCGGCACACCGGTCACGGTGGTCACGGCCGCGGTCGACGACCACCTCAACGAACACGGCTACATCATTCCGGGCCTCGGCGACGCGGGCGACCGGCTGTACGGGTCGGCGGAGTAACACCGCCTGCCCCAGCCGCGGAGCGCCGAGTGACACCGGGTGCTCAGTCGCAGGGAGGCTGCTGAACGACGCCGTCCGGCGAAGCGTTCAGCAGCCCTTCTTCGTCCCGGTCGCCGCCGGAGTCCTGAGCTTCGCCAGGGCCTGGTCGGCGGCCGGCTTGGCGTCGAGGGACTTGAAGGTGTTGCCGAGGATGAGGTCGATCGCCGGGCCCTTGCGGGCGGCGTCGGTGCGGCGCTCGGCACCGGCCAGCTGTGTGGCCAGCACCGGGAGCGAGCTGTTCAGGGACGACGCCGGGCCCAGCAGCACCGCGGTGCCGGGGACCTTCTTGTCGTACTGCTTGCTCGCGTTGCCCACCTCGCCGATGCGGAAGCCGCGCTTCTTCAGTTCGTCGGCGGTCTGCTTGGCGAGCCCGCTGCGGGGCGTCGCGTTGAACACGTTGACGGTGATCACACCCGGTGCCGGCAGCGCGGCGGTGGTCCCGGGCGACGCGCTCGCCTTGGCCGCGCAGGCCGCCTTGGTGCCAACCGCCGCGGTCTTCTTGCCGCCGCCGGTGAAGACGTCGATGAGCTGCAGCGTGCCCCAGCCGAGCAGCCCGAGCGCGGCGACACAGGCGACGCCGAGGAACACGAGCCTGCCGCGCCGCCGCGGGGGGCGCATGCGCGGGTACTTGTCTCCCGTGATCCGGTATTTACCGCCCATGCCGGGGGGAGTCAGCATGCTCATGGGCGCAGCGTAGTGCGCCCGGGCGGTGATTCCTACTAGATGATCATTCGATCCGCCCAGGAGAACCCGAAAGGGCCAAACCGTAACCGGACGGAGTTCCTCCGTCGGGTCGGTCACTGCTCCCGGGCGCTCGTCAGTCCAGTTCCAGGACGCGCGCGTGCAGCACCTGGCGCTGCTGGAGCGCGGCGCGGACCGCGCGGTGCAGACCGTCCTCCAGGTACAGGTCGCCCTGCCACTTCACGACGTGCGCGAAGAGGTCGCCGTAGAACGTCGAGTCCTCGGCGAGCAGGGTCTCCAGGTCGAGCTGCTGCTTGGTGGTCACCAGCTGATCGAGGCGGACCGGGCGCGGCGCGACGTCCGCCCACTGCCGGGTGCTTTCCCGGCCGTGGTCGGGGTACGGCCGGCCGTTTCCGATGCGCTTGAAGATCACACGGAAAGCCTACCGGTCCTGGCGTTCCGGGCGCAGCCATGGAGGCGGAGTGCGACGCTGGAAAAGATGTTGCATAACTGGGCGAAACGGAAACGAGGGGTCGGCCGATGAGCACCAGTGACGAGCCCCGCGCGGCAGGCGCGAACACCCGTTCCGGTGACGCCGCTTCCGGTGGCACCCCCTCCTCGCTCCCCGCCCAGGCCGCCGGGATCGCCGCCGGGTACGTCTTCACCGGCCCCGCCCTCGACCTCGGCGCCCTGCTGTGGGACGGCGCCTGCCTGCCCGACGCGCCGGTGCGCATCCCGCTGCCCGTGCTCAACCGGCACGGTCTGGTCGCCGGCGCCACCGGCACCGGCAAGACCAAGACGCTCCAGCTGATCGCCGAGCAGCTGTCCGCGCAGGGTGTGCCCGTCTTCCTCGCCGACATCAAGGGCGACCTGTCCGGCATCGCCGCACCCGGACTCGCGGGCGACAAGGTCCGCTCCCGCGCGGCCGAGGTCCGCCAGGAGTGGACGGCGACCGGCTTCCCGGCGGAGTTCTACGCGCTCGGCGGCCAGGGCCACGGTATTCCCGTACGGGCCACGGTCACCAGCTTCGGTCCTGTGCTGCTGGCGAAGGTGCTGCGGCTCAACCAGACCCAGGAGCAGTCCCTCGGCCTGATCTTCCACTACGCCGACACCAAGGGCCTGGAGCTGATCGACCTCAAGGACCTGCGCGCGGTCGTCGCCTTCCTGACCTCCGACGAGGGCAAGGCGGAGCTGAAGAACATCGGCGGGCTGTCCACCGCCACCGCCGGGGTGATCCTGCGGTCACTGACGGCCTTCGAGGCGCAGGGCATGGCCGACTTCTTCGGTGAGCCGGAGTTCGACACGAGCGAGCTGCTGCGGGCGGCGGACGACGGGCGGGGCGTCGTCTCGGTACTGGAGCTGCCCGCCGTACAGGACAAGCCGCAGCTGTTCTCGACCTTCCTGATGTGGCTGCTCGCCGATCTCTTCCACGATCTGCCGGAGATCGGTGACGCCGACAAGCCGAACCTGGTGTTCTTCTTCGACGAGGCGCATCTGCTGTTCCACGACGCCTCGAAGGCGTTCCTGGAGTCGATCACGCAGACCGTGCGGCTGATTCGCTCGAAAGGGGTCGGCGTCTTCTTCGTCACGCAGACGCCGAAGGACGTACCCGGCGACGTCCTCGCCCAGCTCGGCAACCGTATTCAGCACGCCCTACGGGCCTTCACGCCGGAGGATCAGAAGGCGCTGAAGGCGACCGTGCGGACCTTTCCGGACTCCCCTTACGACCTGGAGGAGCTGCTCACCGGGCTCGGTACCGGGGAGGCGGTCGTGACGGTGCTGAGCGAGAAGGGCGCGCCCACGCCGGTCGCGGCGACGCGGCTGCGGGCGCCGGAGTCCCTGATGGCGCCCTACGAGACGGAAGCGCTCGATCGGGCGGTGACGTCGTCGCCGCTGTACGGGCGTTATGCACAGGCTGTGGATCGCGAGTCGGCGTACGAGAAGCTGGCTGATGCGCGGGAGGCGGGGGGTGCGGCGGCCGGCCGGCCGGGGCACAAGGAGGCGCGGCGTGAGGAGTCGCGGGATGAGCCCTCGGTGATCGAGCAGGTCGTGGGCAGCGGGATGTTCAAGTCTCTGGCGCGGTCCGTGGGTACGCAGGTCGGGCGGGAGATCACCCGGTCCCTCTTCGGTACGGCTCGGCGGAGGCGGTAGTCCCACGCTGCCCCCGCCGGGGGCCGGTGCCGGTCGGGCTACGTCCTCTGCGTCTTCGCTTGCTTCTCCGCCTTCGCCGCGGCCTTCATCTCCTGTTTGTGGACGCGGACCTTCGCCAGGGACTCCGGGCCGGTGATGTCGGCGACGGAACGGAAGGACTTCGGTTGGCCGTAGCTGCCGGCGGCCTCCTGCCAGCCGGTGGGGCGTACGCCGAGCTGCTTGCCCAGGAGGGCGAGGAAGATCTGTGCCTTCTGCTTGCCGAAGCCGGGGAGTTCCTCCAGGCGGCGCAGCAGTTCGCGGCCGTCGTCGACGCCCTTCCAGACGAGTTCGGCGTTGCCGTCGTAGTGGTCGACGAGGTACTGGCACAGCTGCTGGATGCGCTTGGCCATGGAGCCCGGGTAGCGGTGCACGGCCGGCTTCTCGGAGAGCAGGGCGGCGAAGGCCTCCGGGTCGGTGGCGGCGATGTCGTGGGCGTCGAGGTCGTCGGCGCCGAGGCGGTCGGCGATGGTGCGGGGGCCCTTGAACGCCCACTCCATCGGGATCTGCTGGTCCAGCAGCATCCCGGTCAGCGCGGCGAGCGGTGAGCGGCCGAGGAGTGCGTCGGCGTCGGCGTCTTGGGCGAGGTGGAGGGTGACGTCCATGTCTTTGATGATGTCGCGTGGGCGGTGTTTTGGCGCGGGGGGTGTGTTCGGGTGTCGTTCGTCCGCGGGTGGGTGGGGGCTGGTCGCGCAGTTCCCCGCGCCCCTTCGTGCGGTCCCACAGCGCCGGGCATCGGTCGACCCACCGGCGGGTGCCTCCTCGCAGTTCAAGTACGATCCCCGGAAAGATTTAATTAGGTTAGGCTAACCTAAAAATAGAAGGGGCTACAGGGTGAGAACCGCACTGCACCGGGACGCCTGGGGCATCCCCCACCTCCGTGCCCCCGGCGTTCTCGCGCTCGCCCGGGCCCAGGGGCTGGTCACCGCTCGTGACCGGTCCTGGCAGCTGGAGGTCGAGCGGCATCGGGCGCAGGGCACCTCCGCGGCCTTCCTCGGTGCCGGCGCGCTGGACTGGGACCGGTTCGCCCGGCGGGTGCGGCTCGCCGACACCGCCCGCCGGTGCTTCACCGCACTGGAGGAGCGCGATTCCGTGAGTGCGAAGTGGGTGCGCGCCTACGTCGACGGCGTGAACGAGGGGCTGTGGGCCGGTGAGGAGTTCCGGCGGGTCGGGCTCTCGACGGGGCGGTGGGAGCCCTGGACCCCGCTGGCCGTGTGGCTGTCCACTCATATTCTGTTCGCCGGTTTTCCCGCCAAGTTGTGGCGTGAGGAGGCGGTCCGGGTCCTCGGGCCGGAGGCCGTCGGCCTGTTCGCCGGTGAGGGGCCCGCCACCGCCGGCAGCAACGGCTGGCTGGTGAGTGGGGAGCGCAGCGCGAGCGGGCACGCGATCATCGCCGGTGATCCGCACCGGTTCATCGAGGACCCCGGTGTCTATCAGCAGATCCGGCTGGCGTGCGACGAGTTCGACGTCGTGGGGTTCGCCGTGCCGGGTGTGCCGGGCATCGCCCACTTCGGGCACACCGGCACCGTCGCCTGGGCCATCACCAACGCCATGGCCGACTACCAGGACCTGTACCGGGAGCGGCTGCGCCGTACCGGTGCCGGGGTGGAGGCGCTGGGCCCGGACGGTCGCTGGCACCGGGCCGTCCGGCACACCGAACTCGTCCACGTGGCCGGGGAGGGGCCGGTCGAGGTCGAGGTCGTCGAGACCGCGCGCGGGCCCGTCATCGCCGGCGGGCCGGAGGGGCTCGACGACGGCACCCCGGGGGCGGTGAGCCTGCGCCACCCGCCCCGGGTCACCGCTGATCTCGGCTTCAGCGCCCTGCTGCCGTTGCTGCGCGCCCGCCGGGTCGCCGACGTCGACCGGGCCCTGGACGCCTGGGCCGAGCCCGTCAACGTCGTCCACGCCGCCGACACCGAGGGCGGCGTGCTGCACCGGGTCGCCGGGCGCGTGCCGGTGCGAAGCCGCGCCAACCGCGTCCGTCTGGTGCCGGCGTGGGAGCCCGGGCACGAGTGGACCGGCTGGCATGCCATGCCCCGGGCGGGCCTGGAGGACGGCGTCGCCGTCATGGCCAACGCACGCGGTGTCGCCGGTGAGTTGGGCACCGAGTTCGCTCCCTCCCATCGCGCCGACCGCATTCGCGAGCTGCTCGGCGGGCGGCGGGAGTGGTCCGCCGCGGACATGGGCGTCGTACACATGGACGCCTTTCTCGGATCCGCGGGGGCGCTGCTCGATCAGGTGGCCGCGCTCGGCGGGCTCGGGGCCGAGGCCGGTGCGCTGCGGGAGCGGCTGCTCGGGTGGGACCGGCGGATGGACGCGGGAAGCCGGGACGCGGCGCTGTACGCCGCAGTGCGGGGCGCTCTGGTGCGGCGGCTGGCCGCGCAGGAGGCGTTCGCCGGGCTCGCCGTCCCGCCCGCCTGTCCGGAGGTCTTCCAGCCCTGGCTCGCCCTCACCCCGCGCATCGGCTTCGCCCTGGAACACCTGCTGCGCTCCGGCACCCTGTACGGCATCGACCGCCCTGCCGTGGTGCGCGCCGCCCTGGAGGAGGTCGCCGCCGCGCCCCCGGCCGGCACCTGGGGCGACACCCACCGCCTCGCTCCCTGGCGGGCGCTGCCGACGGCGCCGTACGAGGAACCGGCGTTGTCCGGGGACCACGACTGCGTGCTGTGCACCTCCGCCGTGCCCGGTGTCACCGACCGGGCCGCGCGCGGGCCCGCCGCCCGTTACGTCTGGGACCTCGCCCGGCGCGACGACAGCCTCTGGGTGGTGCCCTTCGGCGCCGACGGCACGCCCGGCTCCGCGCACCACCGCGACCAACTCCCCCTGTGGCTCAGGGGAGACCTCGTTCCCGTCGTCACCGACTGGGACCAGCTGACGAAGGAGACCGATGTCTGACCTCCGGTACCGCGAGGCCGTGCACGAGCAACCGATCGACGGCTTCGGCACCGTGCGCATCCTGCCCGTCGACCCGTCCGCCGACGCCGGGATGATCCACCGCTGGGTCAGCGAGGAGCGGGCCGTGTACTGGGGGATGACCGGTGTGTCCGTCGCCGAAGTGGCCGGGATCTACGGCCATATGGGAACGCTGGACAGTCATCACGCCTTTCTCGTCGTGAAGGACGCTCACGCCGCCGCGCTGCTGCAGACCTATGAGCCCGGGGCCGACCGGGTCGGTGAGTGCTACCCCGTGCAGGCCGGGGACATCGGCGTCCACCTGCTGATCGCGCCCGCCGGTGAGGAGGGCGCCCGGCCCGGCTGGACCGCGCGGCTGGCCTCGGCGATCATCTCGTACGCGCTGCTCGGGCTGGACCGGCGCCGGATCGTCGTCGACCCGGACGTGCGGAACGTGAAGGCGATCGCCCGGTTCGAGCGGCTGGGGTTCGAGCAGGGACCGGCGGTCGTCCTGCCCGAGGTGAATCTGCCGGACGTCTACCTGCCCGAGAAACACGCCCAACTGGCCTTCCTGCGCCGGGAGGCCGCCTTTCCGGGGAGTGCGTGAGCGATTTCCGCGCCGGGTGCGTACCTCTGCGCGAGGGTGCCGGCAGGAGGGGAGCGGGCGGCGTGGTCGGTGGCGGACGGTGGTGCGGGCGGGCCGCGCTGCTCGGGCTGATGCTGACGCTGTTCCTGTTCGGCGGCGCCGGGGCCGCCCTGGCGCATGCCAGCCTGCGGGGCACCGAACCCGGTGACGGCTCCGTCCTGAAGACGGCCCCGGACCGGCTCACGCTCACCTTCACCGAATCCGTGGCGCTGCTCGACGGCTCCTTCCGCGTCTTCGACCCCGGCAACCACCGGCTGCGCACCGGCGAGGCCCGGCATGTCCCCGGGCACTCCGACACCGTCCGCGTCGACCTGCCGGGCGGTCTGGGCCGGGGCACGTACACCGTCGCCTGGCGGGTGGTGTCCGCCGACAGCCACCCCGTCTCCGGCGCCTTCACGTTCTCCGTCGGCGCCCCCACCCCCGCGGCGGCCCCCCTCGACACCGGGGCGACCGAGGACCCGGCCACCGCCGGTCTGTACGACCTCGCCCGCTACGTCGCCTGCCTGGGCGTCGCCCTGCTCATCGGCGGAGGCGTCTTCCGCGCGGTGTCGCCGGGGGCGGCGCGCGCTCCGGCGACGGCGGGCGCGTGGACGCTGGCCGGTGCCACCGTCGTCCTGCTGCTCCTGCGCGCTCCCTACGAGGCGGGGACCGGGTTGTCGACGGTCTTCGATCCGTCCGGGACGGCCCGCACCCTGGCCACACGGCCGGGGCTGGCGCTGGCGGCACGGCTGGTGCTGCTGGCGGTGGCCGCGGTGCTGCTGCGCAGGCGGGAGTGGGGGCGTACGGCGCGCGGGGCGGGCGGCGCTGTCGCCGTAGGCCTGGCGCTGACCTGGGCGGTCGCCGAGCACCCCGGTGCCGGGATCCAGGTGCCCGTCGCGGTCGTCAGTGCCGTACTGCATCTGCTGGCGATGTCGGTGTGGCTGGGGGGACTGGCGACGCTGCTGAGCACACGCGAGCTGCCGGTTCCGGCCGTCGACCGGTTCTCGCGGCTCGCCTTCGGGTGCGTGGCCGTGCTGGTGGTCACCGGTGTCTACCAGTCCTGGCGTGGTCTCGGTTCCCTCGGCGCACTCACCGGTACGGCGTACGGCCGGTTGCTGCTGGTCAAGCTGGTCACGGTGACCCTGTTGCTGGCAGGCGCGGCGTGCGCGCGGCACTTCGCCGGGCGGCTGCGGGCCGGGGCCGTGGCGCCCGCCAGGGTGCCGGCCATGGTGGGCGGGGCGCCGAGCGAGGCACCCGTGCCGGAGGTGTCCGCGGAGCCCGTGGCCGGTCGGCGGCGGCTGCGCCGGGCCGTTGTCGCCGAAGCGGGCCTGGGCGTACTGGTTCTGCTGATCTCGACGGTGCTCGCCGGTACGGTCCCGGGGCGGGCCGCCGCCGAGGCCGCCGAGCGGCAGCCGCTCGCCGCGCCCGGGCTGCCCGGTGCCTCCGTCACCGACGTGCCCTTCGACGTCGGCACTCCGGGCGGCCGGGGCAAGGTGCAGGTCACGCTGGAGCCGGGCCGGGTCGGCGACAACTCCGTGCAGGCGGTCGTCTACGGCCCCGACGGCGGTCTGGCCGCCGTCCCCGAACTGCGGGTGTCCTTCTCCCTGCCCGCGCAGCGGATCGGCCCCCTCGACGCCAAGGTCACCGACCGGGGCGGCTACTGGGCGGCCGACCGCGTCACCCTGCCGCTGGCCGGCACCTGGACGATGAAGGTGACGGTGCGGGTGTCGGAGACCGACCAGGTCAGCGAGGTACGGCCGGTCGAGATCGCGCGGTAGCGGCCGCGCCCGGTGTTCCACCCGGTCGGAGCAGGCGCGGGCGCGCCGCGGCCGGGCGCCGGGGACGCTGGGGGCATGCCCCTGCACCAGCGCATCGTCGTCGTCGGAGCCGGACACATGGGGTCCGTGCTCGTCCAAGGGATCCGGGCGACCATGCCTCAGGTGCCGCTGACCGTGGTCGAGGCGGCCGAGGAGCGGACGGCCGCACTGCGGGCGGAAGGGGTCCGGACTGCGCCGCAGTACCGGCCCGAGCCCTCCGACCTGGTCCTTCTCGCCCTGCCGCCGCAGGCCCTGGACTCCTTCGCCGACACGACCGCTCCCGGCACGTTCCGCGAGGTGACCGTCGTGTCGGTGATGGCCGGGGTGCCGATCGCCGTGCTGTCCCGGCGCCTGGGCGCCCCGCGTGTCGTACGGGCCATGCCGAACATGGCCTCGCAGGTGTTCCAGGGCATGACCGTGCTGTGCGCAGGCCCCGGGGTAGCGCCCGCCGAGGCGGCGCGGGCCGAGGGCGTGCTCGGCTCGATCGGCCGGGTGCTGGCCGTGTCCGACGAGGCCCTGCTGGACGACGCGACGGCACTGGCCGGCGGCGGGCCGGCGTTCGTGGCGTACATCGCGAAGGCGTTCCGCGACTTCGCCGAGGCCGCCGGATTCACCGACGAGCAGGCTCTCGACGTCACCTGCCAAGTGCTGCGCGGCACCGCCGACCTGCTGGAACGCACCGGGCAGGACCCCGAGCAGGTCTACCGCAGCGTCATGACGCCGGGCGGTACGACGGAGCAGGGCATCCTCGCCCTGGAGGAGCACGACCTGCACGGCATCCTCGTCACCGCGCTGCGGCGGGCGGCGCGGCGGGCACGGGAACTAGGGGACGACAGTCAGCCGATCGGATGACCCCGAAGGCGCCGAAGCAGGGCGACAATGAAGGTGTTTGCCCAGTTCAACGGCGTATCGGGGAGGTGAGAGCGGGTCATGGACACGACGGCGGCGGCCGCGCCCGGGCAGGGGGGCGACGCCGACACCCGCCCGGCCGCCTCCGGACGGGAGGGCGACGCCGACACCCGCACCCTCGCCGTGATCATGCACACGGCGTTCTTCGTGCTGCTCGGCGCCTCGCTGGCCCGCTTCCTGCTGCGCCACCCCGGCGAGCCCCGCACCCCCTGGGTGCTGGCCCTCTCCCTCTTCCTGGCAGTGCTCTACGTCCTCGGGCCCGCCCTCGGCGCCCGCCTCACCGCACGCCGGCTGGCCTGGCTGACGGCGGTGGTCGCGGCCTGGGCGGTGCTGGTGACGCTCGCCCCGAGCTTCGCCTGGTGCGCGGTCCCCCTCTTCTACACCGGGCTGCGCACCCTGCCACCGCGCGCCGCGATCACCCTCGTCACCGGGCTCACCGCGCTCGCCGTCGCCGCCCAGCTGCGACTGGCGGGCTGGGCCGACCCGAACGTGCTGCTCGCGCCCCCGGCCGTGGCCGCGATCGCCACGGCCGTGTTCGTCGTCATGGAGCGCCAGGCGCGTCGCCAGCGCGCGCTGATCGGCGACCTGATCCGCACCCGCCGCGAACTGGCCGCCACGGAACGCCGCGAGGGCACCCTCGCCGAACGCGAGCGGCTCGCCCGGGAGATCCACGACACCCTCGCACAGGGCCTGTCCAGCCAGCGCATGCTGCTCCAGGCCGCCGACCGGCTGTGGGACACGGACCCCGCCACCGCCCGCACGCACGTCCGCACCGCCGCCTCCGTCGCCGAACGCGACCTCGCCGAGGCCCGCCGCTTCGTGCACGACCTGGCCCCGGCGGACCTCGCGGAGGGCGGCGGACTGGTCAAGGCCCTGCGGGCGGTCGCCGAACGCACGAGCACGGGGAAGCTGACGGTCCGCGTGCACACCGAGGGCACCCCGGCGCACCCGCTGCCTGCCCTGGTCGAGCCGGCGCTGTTGCGCATCGCCCAGGGCGCGCTCGCCAACGTCCGCGAGCACGCGGGCGCGACGACGGCCACACTCACCCTGACCTGCCTGGACGACCAGATCGTCCTGGACGTCGCCGACGACGGCCGCGGCTTCGACACCTCCGTGAGCGGCGAACGGCCGGCCGGCTCCGTCCGCGGCCACGGTCTGCCCGCGATCCGCGCCCGGCTGCGCCAGCTGGGCGGGACCCTCACCATCGAGTCGGCGCCGGGCGAGGGCACGGTGCTGTCGGCCGCGATCCCCCTGGAGCCGCCCGTATGAGCACCGCCGTCCGTGTCCTGGTCTGCGACGACCACGCCGTGGTCCGGGCGGGACTGCTGGCCCTGCTGGGCAGCGCCCCCGACATCGAGGTGACCGGCGAGGCCGGCAGCGGCGAGGAGGCGATCGCCCTGGCCCGCAAACTGCGCCCGGACGTCGTCCTGATGGACCTCCAGCTCGGCGAGGGCATCGACGGCGTGGAGACCACCCGCCGCCTGGCCGCGGAGCCGGCCGCCCCGCACGTGCTGGTCCTCACCACCTACGACACGGACGCCGACATCACCCGCGCGATCGAGGCCGGGGCCACCGGCTACCTGCTCAAGGCCGAACGCCCCGAGGAGTTGTTCGCCGCGATCCACTCCGCCGCGCAGGGCCGCACCACCCTGTCCGCCCCCGTCGCCGGCCGCGTCATGGCCCACCTGCGCAACCCGGCCCCCGCGCTCACTCCCCGCGAGCGGGACATCCTCACCCACCTCTCCCGGGGCCTGGGCAACCGCGACATCGCCCGCGCCCTCCACATCAGCGAGGCCACGGTCAAGACGCACCTGCGCCGTATCTACGACAAGCTCGGCGTCGACACCCGCTCGGGCGCGGTGGCGGTGGCGAAGGAACGCAGGCTGGTGACCTGAGCCGGACCCGCCGCGCGGCCCGGGCGCCGGTGTCTACGGCAGCGGCTCGGGCGCCGGTGCCTATGGCCGCGGTGAGCCGGCCGGACCGGCGGCGAACACCTGGCGCACGAAACGCCGCTGCCAGGGAACCTCCACCGCACGGGGGTGGTAGTTCTGCCGCACCCACGTGACCGCCTCCCGGGGATTCATCCCCTCGAAGACGCACATCGCGGAAAGCGCCGTCCCGGTCCGCCCGACGCCGCCCCCGCAACAGACCTCCACGCGTTCACCGGCGGCGCGGTCGTGAGCGACGCGGAGTGTGCGAATCGCCTCCGCGGGACAGTCATGACGCATCCCGTCCGATCGCTCTCCCGAGACGGACAACGTCGAAGGGCCCCACCGCGAACGGTGGGGCCCTTCGACATCGTGCCCGGTGAGGCACTGGCGGAGGATACGAGATTCGAACTCGTGAGGGGTTGCCCCCAACACGCTTTCCAAGCGTGCGCCCTAGGCCTCTAGGCGAATCCTCCGCCGCAAACATTACATGACCGATGAGAGTGCTCGCGAACTCGTTCCCCCTGGCTCGGATCGGGTACGCTGTGCGCAGCCCCTCACGCGGCGCTATCTGACTGAACTCCCCCAGGGCCGGAAGGCAGCAAGGGTAGGTCGGCTCTGGCGGGTGCGTGGGGGGCGCTTGCGTTCTCCGGGGCCCGCGGTGCGGGACGCCTTCCGGCCCAGCGGGACCGGCGGTCGGGGACGCCTTCCGCTTCTGCGGGCGGAGCCCGATGTCACTGGGCGCCTATAACCTCGTAAGCGTGTCGTCTCTCGCGCTGTACCGCCGCTATCGCCCGGAGACCTTTGCGGAGGTCATCGGGCAGGAGCATGTGACCGACCCGCTGCAGCAGGCGCTGCGGAACAACCGGGTCAATCACGCGTACCTGTTCAGCGGTCCCCGCGGCTGCGGCAAGACCACCAGCGCCCGGATCCTGGCCCGCTGTCTCAACTGTGAGCAAGGTCCCACCCCGACCCCGTGCGGGGAGTGCCAGTCCTGCCAGGACCTCGCGCGCAACGGCCCCGGGTCCATCGACGTCATCGAGATCGACGCCGCGTCCCACGGTGGCGTAGACGACGCCCGTGACCTGCGGGAGAAGGCGTTCTTCGGCCCCGCCCGCAGCCGGTACAAGATCTACATCATCGACGAGGCCCACATGGTCACGTCGGCCGGCTTCAACGCGCTGCTGAAGGTCGTCGAGGAGCCCCCGGAGCATCTGAAGTTCATCTTCGCGACCACCGAGCCCGAGAAGGTCATCGGCACCATCCGGTCGCGGACCCACCACTACCCCTTCCGCCTGGTCCCCCCGGGCACGCTGCGCGAGTACCTCGGCGAGGTGTGCCAGAAGGAGGACATTCCCGTCGAGGACGGTGTCCTGCCGCTCGTGGTGCGGGCCGGTGGCGGCTCCGTGCGTGACTCCATGTCCGTCATGGACCAGCTCCTCGCCGGCGCCGGGGCGGACGGTGTGACGTATGCCATGGCCACCTCCCTGCTCGGCTACACCGACGGCTCACTGCTCGACTCCGTCGTCGAGTCCTTCGCCTCCGGGGACGGCTCCGCCGCCTTCGAGGTCGTGGACCGGGTCATCGAGGGCGGCAACGACCCGCGCCGCTTCGTCGCCGACCTGCTGGAGCGGCTGCGTGACCTGGTCATCCTCGCCGCCGTGCCGGACGCCGCCGAGAAGGGGCTCATCGACGCCCCGGCCGACGTCATCGAGCGGATGCAGGCCCAGGCGCGGTCCTTCGGCGCCGCCGAACTCAGCCGCGCCGCCGACCTGGTCAACGAGGGGCTGACCGAGATGCGCGGCGCCACCTCGCCGCGCCTCCAGCTCGAGCTGATCTGCGCCCGTGTGCTGCTTCCGGCCGCCTACGGCGACGAGCGCTCCGTCATGGCCCGCCTCGACCGCATCGAGCGCGGCGTGAACTTCTCCACGGGCGCCGGTATGCCGGCCATGGGATACGTCCCGGGGCCCGAGGCCCACGGGGGCGGTTTCGCCGGGGGCCCGGCAGGCGCCGGTGCGCCCGTCCCGGCCGTCCCGCCCGGCGGCGGTCCGGCGGCGGCCCGCGCGGCAGTGCGCGGTGCGGGTGGTGGTTCCGGCGGCGGTACGGGGCCGGGTGCGGTCCCTGGTCCGGGACCCGGCGCGGGCGTCCCGGCTCCCGCTCCTGCTCCGGCCCAGGCTGCCGGTGCGCCCGGGCAGCAGGGTGGCGCGCAGCCCGATGCCGGTGGCGTCCCCGCCGGTGGCCCCGCTGCGCACGGTCCGACCCCGGCACCGGCCCCTACCGGTGCCGCTGCCCAGGTTCCTCCCGCCGCTCCCGCGGCCCCTGCGGCGGCCCCCGCTCCCGACGCGGCCACGCCTCCCGCCGCCTCCGCCCCTGCCCCGTCCTCCGCTCCGGGTGCCTGGCCCACCGCCGCCTCGGCCGGTGGCGGGCGCCGTCCCGGCGGCTGGCCCACGGCCGCCCCGGCGGGCGGCGGCGCCCGACCCGCCGCGACTGCCCCGGGCTCCGGCGGTTCAGGTCCGGGTCGTTCAGGTCCCGCGGGCGGCGGTCCCGGTCACGCCGCTCCCGCCCCGGCCGCTCCCGCTGCCCCGGCCGCACCCTCCGCCGCGCCCCCGGCGCCCGCCGCCGGTGGGATGGACCCGCGGGTGCTGTGGCCGAACATCCTGGAGGCCGTGAAGAACCGCCGCCGCTTCACCTGGATCCTGCTCAGCCAGAACGCCCAGGTCACCGGCTTCGACGGCACCACGCTCCAGCTCGGCTTCGTCAACGCCGGCGCCCGGGACAATTTCGCCGGCAGCGGCAGCGAGGACGTGCTGCGGCAGGCGCTGGTCGAGCAGTTCAACGTCCACTGGAAGATCGAGGCCGTCGTCGACCCCTCCGGCGGCTCGGCCCCGCCGCAGTCCGGCGGACCGTCCGGCTTCGGCGGCGGCTCCTCCGGTCAGGGTGGTGGCGGCTACGGCGGTGGCGGCGGCGCCACGGCCGTACAGCGCCCGGCGACCGCGCAGTCCGCCGCCCCGGCGTCCGGACCGGGATCGGCCCCGCAGGCGTCCGCGTCGGTGCCGGCCCCCGCGCCGGTCCGGCAGCCCCCGGCGCCGGAACCGCCCCCGGTGTCCCTCGAGGACGACATCCCCGAGGACGACGACCCGGACCTGAACGAGTCGGCGCTGTCCGGCTACGAACTGATCGTCAAGGAGCTGGGAGCGACGGTCGTGGAGGAGTTCACCAACGAGTGACCGGCCGGGTGCCGGCCCGAGCGCCCAGCTCAGGGCCGTTCGTTCGGAGAAAACCACGAAGCCCGACGCCGTGGTCTCTCGGAAGCCCGCACAAGGTCAGCGCGCCGTCTGCCGTTAGGCTGACCCCGTGAAGGTCCTCGTCATCGGCAGCGGCGCCCGCGAACACGCCCTGTGCCGCTCCCTGTCCCTCGACCCCGCCGTGACCGCGCTGCACTGCGCTCCCGGCAACGCCGGCATCGCCGAGGTCGCCGAGCTGCACCCGGTGGACGCCCTGGACGGCGCCGCCGTCAGCGCGCTGGCCGGTGAGCTGGGCGCCGACCTGGTGGTCGTCGGCCCGGAGGCCCCGCTCGTCGCGGGCGTCGCCGACGCCGTGCGCGCGGCCGGCATCCCGGTCTTCGGCCCCTCCAAGGAGGCCGCGCAGCTCGAGGGCTCCAAGGCCTTCGCCAAGGACGTGATGGCGCGAGCCGGCGTCCCCACCGCGCGGTCGTACGTCTGCACGACCCCGGAGGAGGTCGCCGAGGCGCTCGACGCCTTCGGTGCCCCCTACGTCGTCAAGGACGACGGGCTCGCCGCCGGCAAGGGCGTCGTCGTCACCGACGACCTCCAGACCGCCGTCCAGCACGCCGCGGCCTGCGACCGCGTCGTCATCGAGGAGTACCTGGACGGCCCCGAGGTCTCCCTCTTCGCCATCACCGACGGCCGGACCGTCGTCCCGCTCCAGCCCGCCCAGGACTTCAAGCGCGCGCTGGACGGCGACGAGGGCCCGAACACCGGTGGCATGGGCGCGTACTCCCCGCTGCCGTGGGCCGACCCCAAGCTCGTGGACGAGGTCATGCAGACGGTCCTGCAGCCCACCGTCGAGGAGATGCGCCGCCGCGGCACCCCGTTCTCGGGGCTGCTGTACGCGGGTCTGGCCATCACCGGCCGCGGGGTGCGGGTCATCGAGTTCAACGCCCGGTTCGGCGACCCCGAGACCCAGGTGGTCCTGGCCCGGCTGCGGACGCCGCTCGCCGGGATCCTTATGGCCGCCGCCGCCGGCACGCTCGCCGACCTGGCGCCGCTGCGCTGGAGCGACGACGCCGCGGTGACCGTGGTCGTCGCCTCGCACAACTACCCCGGCACCCCGCGCACCGGTGACCCGATCACCGGCCTCGACGAGGTGGCCGCGCAGGACGCCCCGGACGCCTACGTCCTGCACGCCGGCACCAGGCGGGACGGCGAGAGCGTGGTCAGTGCCGGCGGCCGGGTGCTGTCGGTCACCGCCACCGGCAAGGACCTGACCGAGGCCCGCGAGCGGGCGTACGCCGCCGTCGGACGGATCGGTCTCGACGGCTCCCAGCACCGCACGGACATCGCGGCGAAGGCGGCGGCGGGGGCATAAGCCCCTCTCACCAGGCGTGTTCAGGCCCCGGACTCCCTCGTGGAATCCGGGGCCTGATCTTTGCTGTCCGTCACCCAGCTCTGACCAAAGCCATTCCATCGAGTGACCGATGGGCTTATCTGCTGACGTGGAGCGGGCCCCCAACTAGGGTGCGGCGCAATGGTTCCGGCACTTGGCCCACCGGCATTGCGATGTCAGTGGCGGGTGCCACAGTGGGGGAGTGAGCAAGTCCAGGAAGCCACGGCGAGAGGCAGGGGGTGAGGTCCGGTCATGACCGGTACGGGTGTGGAGGCGGGAGCACGGGCGGCCAGGGCCCGGGCCCTGGCCGTGCTGCGGATCCGCAGCCGGGCGACCGCGGTGGCACTGCTGCCCGCGGCCGTGGCGGTGATCCTCCTGGCCGGCGGTGCCACCGGGCATCTGGTGGGGCCCGGCTGGGACGTCGCCCGCTGGGTGGTCTCGGTGCCGGCGCTGCTCGTACTGCTCGCCGCCGCCGGTATCGCGCTGGTGGTCACCCGCGCCCACCCCGCCGTCAGCCCGACGGTCCCGATCGCCGAGGATTCCGCGCCGGACCTGTACCGGCTGGTGCGCGACCTGGCCGACCGCCTGGACGTCCCGGCCCCGACGGCCATAGCGCTCACTCCGGACTGCGACAGCTGGCTCGAGGAGCGCACCCATCCGCCCCACGGCCCGCCCGCACCCGCCGAGGGCCCGGCGTACCGCGACGACCTCACCGGGGCGGACAAGCCCCACCGGCGCGCTCCCGCCACCGTGCTCGTCATCGGGTCGCCGTTCCTGTGGTGGATGCGGGTCGGAGAGCTGCGCGCCCTGCTCGCCCCGGTCGTCGCCGGTACGGGACCCGCGGCGCACCCGGACATAGCCGCAGCCCGGCGCTTCGTGCGCGGACTGGACGCGGCGGTGGCCGTCGCCGCCACGCAGGGCCGCTGCCGGTTCCTGAAGGCGGCGTGCGCGCTCGTCGGCTGGGTGTCCCGCCTGCTGCTGCGCAGCTGCCGCGGGCACGCGGCGGAGATGGAGCGCGGAGTCGCCGCGGCGGCCGCCGAGCGGGCCCAGGCCGTGGACTACGGCCTCAGGATCGTCGCCCAGGAACAGGTCGGCCTCGCCTACGCGGGCTGGGACCGTCTGCTCACCCGGGTGGCGCTGCCCGCCTGGCGGATGGGCCGCTGGCCCGCGCGGCTGGACGTCGGTGTGGTGGCCGCGCTCACCGAGCTGTCCCGGCGCGACCGGCTCGCGGAGGGTTTCACCTCCCGGCTCGGCGAGCGTCCCGCCTGCGATCTGCTGGAGGAGCCCGGCCTGGTGGACGAGGCCGCCTCGCTGCTGGCCGCCCGTCTCTTCCACGGCGGCCCCGCCGCGTCCGGCCCGGACTGGTCGCCGGTGGACTGGCAGGCGTATCCGGAGGAGGTCGTCGACCGCAAGTGGCGCACCGACGCCGCCCGCCTGCACCGGGTCCTGGACATCCTGGGCGTGCGCCGCCCCGCCGACGCCTCCACCCCGGACCCGGCAGGCCCCACACTCGCCCGCGTCCTCGACCACCTGTCCGCTCCGCGGCCCTCCGACGGCGCCCGGCGGCCCTCCGGCGGCGGTCAGTGGCCCTCCGACGGCACCGCACCGCTGTCTTCGGCCCCGTCGAAGCCACCGGTCCCGGACCACGGCGCACCGCTGCCGCCGTACACCGACCCGGCGGACCCCGCCGATCCGGCCGCCCCCACGGACCTCACCGACCAGGCCGACTTCGCGGCCCCGTCCGACCCGGTCGATCTCCCCGACCCGGCCGACCGGATCGCCCCCGACGGTGACGACCTGGCGCACCCCCGCAGCGCTGCGCTCGCCGCGAGCCTGAGTGCGGAGCTGGCCGACGAGGAGACGGCCGCCCCCGGTACGCCCGCCGGCTCCGCCGAGCACGCACCGGCCGCCCTGTGGGCCGACGCGGCGCTCCCCCTCTTCCCGCTCCAGCCGCCGCGCACCCCGCGGGAGATCCTCACCGACCACGTCACGGCCACGGTGTGCTGCGCGGCCATCGACACCGCCGGCGCCGTGCCGGGCCTGGACTGGCTCGACGGCCCCGCCCTTCTGATCAACGGCGAACGCGCCACCGACCTCGCGCCGAGGGTGCTGAGCCTCATAGAGGACGGCGACCCCTCCCCGCTGCGCGAGTGGCTCACCGCCACCGGCATACGCCCCGAGAAGCCCCTGCGGCTCGTCTGACCGCCGGGCGGGCGCCGAGTCACCGGCTTCGGCCGGAGGATCGGATTCCACTTTCGGCCAATTCGCAACGAATAGTGACAGCATGCGTGCGGAATGTGATGTGCTGGGACCGGTCACGCCCATGGCAAGCGCGTGCGACATAAGACAGGCGGACGAACACGACGTCAGGCGCGTACGGGGGCGTGAGGGAGGGGAGCGATCATGGGGTCGGAGCAGATCCGCCGCTGGGAGTCGGGAGCACTGGCGCACGCCGTGACGGACCCCTTCGGCCAGGGCCCCGTTCCCTGGCTGCGCGGCAGCGAGACGTACTTCGACGACACCGGACACGTCGTCCCCTGGTACGTCGACCCGGTCCCCCCGCAGAGCGCCCGTCAGGGGACCGCCCGCGTCCCCGCCCCCCGCACCGAGCGGCACGACCTGCGCTCCGCCGACGACGTGCACCGCCAGATCAAGGGCTTCGTCTCCACCGGCGCCGTCGCCCCGGGCGAGGCGGTCGACTTCCACGTCACAGTCGACCCGCCCCAGGAGTTCTTCGTCGACGTCTACCGCATCGGCCACTACGGCGGTGACGGCGCCGCCAAGATCACCACCAGCCCCCGGCTGTCCGGCATCGTCCAGCCGCCCCCGCTCGCCGCGGACCGCACGGTCTCCTGCCACCACTGGTGGCTGTCCTGGCGGCTGCAGATCCCGTCGTTCTGGAGCGTCGGCGCGTATGTGGCGGTCCTCACCACCGGCGACGGCCGCTACCGCTCGCACATCCCTTTCACCGTGCGCGACGACCGGTCCGCCGACCTGCTGCTGCTCCTGCCGGACGTGACATGGCAGGCGTACAACCTCTACCCGGAAGACGGGCGCACCGGCGCCAGCCTGTACCACGCGTGGGACGAGGAGGGCCGGCTGCTCGGCGAGGCGGACGCGGCCACGACCGTCTCCTTCGACCGCCCCTACGCCGGCGCGGGCCTGCCGCTGCACGTCGGGCACGCCTACGACTTCATCCGCTGGGCCGAGCGCTACGGCTACGACCTCGCCTACGCCGACGCCCGCGACCTGCACGCCGGCCGCATCGACCCGGCGCGCTACCGCGGCCTGGTCTTCCCCGGGCACGACGAGTACTGGTCCGTCCCGATGCGCCGGGCCGTCGAGCAGGCCCGCGACCACGGCACGTCCCTGGTGTTCCTGTCCGCCAACACCATGTACTGGCAGGTCGAGCTCGGCCCGTCCCCGTCCGGCGTCCCCGACCGCCTGCTGACCTGCCGCAAGCGCAAGCGCAAGGGCCCGGGCAAGTCCCTGCTGTGGCGGGAGATCGACCGCCCCGAGCAGCAGCTGATCGGCATCCAGTACGCCGGACGGGTCCCGGAACCCCACCCGCTGATCGTCCGCAACGCCGACCACTGGCTGTGGGAGGCGACCGGGGCGCACGACGGCCAGGCGCTGGACGGACTGGTCGCCGGCGAGGCCGACCGCTACTTCCCGCGCACCGCGCTGCCCGAGCACGAGGAGCGCATCCTGCTGGCCCACTCCCCGTACGCCGACAGCGAGGGCGTCCTGCGCCATCAGGAGACGTCCCTCTACCGGGCCCCCTCCGGCGCCTGGGTGTTCGCTGCCGGCACCTTCGCCTGGCCCCCGGCCCTGGACCGCCCCGGCCATGTGGACCCGCGCATCCAGCGCGCCACGGCCAACCTCCTCGACCGCATCTGCAAACGGGACTGAACGGCCCGCGGGGGTTTGCCGGGGCCGCTCCCGCCGACCCGGCGTCCAGGGCACGTCCCCCATACGGGACAATCAAGCCATTGGACAGACCCACGGGGAGGAACCGTGTCCGGATTCGTAGAAAAGCCCGAGCCCCTTCAGGTGCCGGGCCTGGTGCATCTGCACACCGGAAAGGTGCGCGAGCTGTACCAGAACGAGGCGGGCGACCTCGTGATGGTCGCCAGCGACCGCATGTCCGCCTACGACTGGGTGCTGCCCACGGAGATCCCCGACAAGGGCCGCATCCTCACCCAGCTCTCCCTGTGGTGGTTCGACCAGCTCGTCGACCTGGTCCCCAACCATGTGCTGAGCACCGAGCTGCCCGAGGGCGCCCCCGACGACTGGCGCGGCCGCACCCTGGTGTGCAAGTCGCTGAAGATGGTCCCGGTGGAGTGCGTGGCCCGGGGTTACCTCACCGGCTCGGGCCTCGTCGAGTACAACGCCTCGCGCACGGTGTGCGGGCTCGCCCTGCCCGAGGGCCTGGTCGACGGCTCGGAGCTGCCCGGCCCGATCTTCACCCCGGCCACCAAGGCCGAGGTCGGCGAGCACGACGAGAACGTCTCCTACGAGGAGGTCGCCCGCCAGATCGGCGCCGAGACCGCCGCCCAGCTGCGCCAGGCCACCCTCGCCGTGTACGCCCGGGCCCGGGACATCGCCCGTGAGCGCGGGATCATCCTCGCCGACACCAAGTTCGAGTTCGGCTTCGAGGGCGAGCAGCTGGTCATCGCCGACGAGGTGCTCACCCCGGACTCCTCCCGCTTCTGGCCGGCCGACCAGTGGCAGCCCGGCCGTACCCAGCCGTCGTACGACAAGCAGTTCGTGCGCAACTGGCTCACCTCGGCCGAGTCCGGCTGGGACCGCACGAGCGAGCAGCCTCCGCCGGAGCTGCCCGAGCAGGTGGTCGAGGCCACCCGCGCCAAGTACGTCGAGGCGTACGAGCGCCTGACCGGCGTGCGCTGGAGCTGACGCGCCCCGCCCCCGGTGAGAGCCGGGGGCACCTCCCTGGGGCCGGAGCGGCGCACACCGCGGAAACGCAAGAAGCCCCCGGCCGGAACCGGGGGCTTCTTCCACAGAGCGGACGACGAGGCTCGAACTCGCGACCTCAACCTTGGCAAGGTTGCGCTCTACCAACTGAGCTACGTCCGCATTGCGCCGTGGCGCGAGAGCAACTATACCCAACCTCGCTCGCGTGCGAGACGCACTGCCGCATGCCGGTTCCCCGCACCGAGCTTCGTCACGGCGGAGGAGAGGTAGTTCCGCACCGTTCCGGGCGACAGCGCGGCCCGCTCGGCGATCTCCGTGACGGGTGCCCCGTCGGCGGCGAGTTCGAGCACCTCGGCCTCCCGCGCGGTCAGCGGCGAGTCCCCGGAGGAGATCGCGTCCGCGGCCAATTCCGGGTCCACATAGCGGTTTCCGGCGTGCACGGTGCGGATGATCTCGGCGAGCCGCTGCGCGCTCACCGTCTTCGGCACGAAGCCGCGCACCCCGGCCGCCAGGGCCCGCTTGAGATGCCCGGGCCGGCCGTGACTGGTGACGATCAGTACCCGGCAGCCCGGCAGTTCGGTGCGCAGGGATGTGGCGACCTTCACACCGTCGGCCCCCGGCATCTGCAGATCCAGAACCGCCACATCGGGCTCGTGGGCCCGCGCCATCGCCAGCGCCTCCGGCCCGCTCGCCGCCTCCGCGACCACCACCAGGTCGTCCTCCAGCGCGAGCAGCGCGGCCAGCGCACCCCGGATGAGGTGCTCGTCGTCCGCGAGCAGCACCCGCACGCTCACGCCACGCCCCCCTCGACCGGGGCCGGCGCCGAGGACCGGGGCGGCGGCGCGGACGCCAGCGGCACCTCGGCCACCACCCGGAACAGGCATTCCTCGGCCGGTCCCGCCGCCAGCGTCCCGTCGACCTGCGCGAGCCGTTCCCGCAGCCCGACGAGCCCCGAACCGCCCGCTCCGCCGCGCACGGCGCCCGCGCCGTCGTTCTCCACCGTCAGCACCACACGCCCCTCCGCCACCTCCACGGCCACCGAGCACCGGGCGGCGTCCCCGTGCCGCAGCACGTTCGTCGTCGCCTCGCGCACCACCCAGGCCAGCGCCGACTGCACGCCGGCCGGCAGCCCGCGGACCTCGCCGGACACCTGGCACGCGATCCCGGCGGCCGTCAGCACACCCTGCGCCCCGGCCAGTTCCACCCCCAGATCGGCCTCCCGGTAGCCCCGCACGACCTCCCGCACCTCCCGCTGCGACTCCTGCGCGATCCGCTGGACCTCGATCATCTGCTCCACGGCCTCCGGCCGGCCCCGCCGCGCCAGCTGCACCGCCAGCTCGCTCTTCAGCGCGATCACCGCGAGGTTGCGCCCCATCACGTCGTGCAGGTCCCGCCCGAACCGCAGCCGTTCCTCGGCGACGGCGAGCCGTGCCTCGATGTCCCGGGACCGTTCGGCCTCCCACAGCACGGACAGGGTCCAGGCACCGCAGCGGCAGGCGGCCAGGGAGAACAGGAGACTGAAGGCGACCAGACATCCGTCCATCAGGATGTCGGCACCGGTGCCTCCGGTGAGGGCGGACGCGATCAGGCAGACCGCGCCGAGTGCGGCGCCGTGCAGCAGAAACGTCCTTGGTGGCACCCAGAGGGCGTACACGACCCCGAACGCCGTCAGGACGGCGCCCAGCAGCAGCCGGCCGGCGAACGACGGGACGGAGCCGGTGCCGCGAAGGATCCCGATGAGCACCACGCCCAGCGCCAGCAGCACGGCCGGGCCGGCCAGCCGCCGCCCGGGCAGGGCACGACGCCCCAGGTAGTGGTCGAGAGCGGGGCGGGTGAGCAGGTTGCCCCACAGGCACTGCGCCACACCGACCAGGCCCAGCAGTCCGCCCAGGACCAGCGACACGGTGTCGTGGCGCAGGTCTCCGGAGAGGGGCAGCAGCATCCAGGTCCCGGTGAACGCCCAGATGCTGATGTACCAGCTCACCAGGGACTGCAGCTCGACCCGTTCCGCCTTGCTCCGCTCCCGCCAGTGGCGCCGCTGCCACCCCCGTATCCGGCCCAGCACCGCTTCCTCCCCTGTTCCTCGCCCGGCGTGGTCAGCGCCGCGGCTCCCACCGGAACCACCGGCGTACAGCAAACACCGCGACGACGATCCAGACCAGTGCGGTCGCGACGGCGCCCAGCGTCTCGTGAGCCGAGAGTGTGCCGGTCCAGCCGCCGCGGACCAGGGTCATCACCGGGCTCAGCGGCAGCAGTTCGCACACCGAGGCCACCCGGTCCGGGAACAGCTCCAGCGGCACCATCATCCCGGAGCCGGCCATCGACGCGAGGATCAGCGGCAGCGAAGTGACCTGCGCGCTCTCCACGGACCGGGAGAAGCTCGCGGTGAGCGCGGCCAGCGCGGCGCACAGCACCAGCCCCGCCAGCAGCCCCAGGACGGCCAGAAGCGGCGCCTTGGGGGCGTCCACGTGGAGTACTGCCGTGCAGGCCACCACCAGCACCAGCGACTGCACCAGCCCCGTCAGCACGGCCGGCAGCGAGGCTCCGGCGAGGATCTCCGCGTCCCGCAGCTCACCGGTGCGCAGCCGCTTGAGCACCAGTTCCTCGCGCCGGGAGGCGAAGACGCCGACCAGCCCGGCGTAGACGGCGAACAGCAACGAGAAGCCGATCGCGGCGGGCAGTACCGCGAGTCCGACGGTCAGGCCGGCGCCGGCGAGGTCCATGTCCTTGACCGCCGACCGGACGATGACCGGCATGACAAGCGGCACGAACACGGCCGTGACGATCACGCCCTTGCTCCGGCCGAGCAGCGTCAGCTCGGCCCGCGCCAGTGCCGCCATCCGCCCCGCGGCGGACGTCGTCGTCATGATGCTCATGCCGCGTACTCCTCGGTCCTCGATCCGGCTGCCTCCCGTGCGATCCCCAGGAACGCCTCTTCCAGCGACGCCGACCGCACATCCAGCCGGCGCAGCTCCATCCCCACCCGCTGGGCCCACACCAGCAGTTCGGTGGCCGTGCGCTGCAGTTCCCGCGTGCGCAGCCGGACGATCCGGCCGTCCACCTCGTGCCCGCACACCCCGAGACCGGGCAGCGCCGGCAGATCGCCGAGGAGGTATCCCTCGGGCAGTTCGAAGGTGATCCGCGACGGCTCGGCCGCGGTCACCTCGGCCGGGGTGCCGGCGGCCGCGATGCGCCCCTCGTGCAGGATCGCCAGCCGGTCGGCGAGATCTTCGGCCTCCTCCAGGTAGTGCGTGGTCAGCAGGACCGTCGTACCGGTGTCGCGCAGTGCCCGGACCAGATCCCAGGTCTCCCGCCGGCCCTCGGCGTCCAGACCGGTCGTCGGCTCGTCGAGGAACAGCACCTCGGGATTGCCGAGAAGCGCGAGCGCCAGATCGAGCCGGCGCCGCTCGCCGCCGGAGAGCTGCTTCACCCGCACCCCGGCCCGGGCGGTCAGTCCGACCAGCGTCAGCGCCTCGTCCACGGGCCGGGCCCCGCTCACACATCCCGCCCACATCCGTGCCGTCTCGGCGACGGTCAACTCGGAGGGGAAGCCGCTTTCCTGAAGCATCACGCCGGTGCGCGGCCGTACGGCGGCGCGCTCGCTGTACGGATCGTGGCCGAGGATGCGTACCCGGCCGCTGGAGGGCCGGGCGAGCCCCTCCAGCAGTTCGACGGTGGACGTCTTACCGGCGCCGTTGGTGCCGAGCAGCGCGAAGGCCTCCCCGCGTTTCACGTGAAACGTGATGCCGCGCACCGCCTGGAAGCCGCCCCCGTACACACGCCGGAGGTCGGTGACCTCAATCACGTGTTCGTTCGTGTCCATGACTTCAGCGTCCCGGCACATCGAAGCGCCCGGCAGTGCGCGCCGTCATCACTGCTCATGACAAATGTCAGATCGGAAAGGGCGGGAAACATGAAGAAGACCCCGGTCCCAAGAGGACCGGGGTCTCATTCCCGAGCGGACGACGAGGCTCGAACTCGCGACCTCAACCTTGGCAAGGTTGCGCTCTACCAACTGAGCTACGTCCGCATTGCGGCCGACCGGCTCCCACCGATCGGTGCGTGCACCAGCCTACCCGATCCACATGTGTGGTCATGACGGCGGTACAGAGCGGGTGACAGGAATCGCACACTGCGTCTTCCCCCTGGAAGAGGGATGTTCTACTACTGAACTACACCCGCACAACCGCTATGAGCTGGGCCTTTCGGCTTTCGCCCCGCGGCGTGCTCAGACTTTAGCCGACCGGGAGGGGTGCAGCGCAAGTCGGCTTCCCGCGAGCGGGGCTGACCGGGCGTCGGAGTGCGGTGCGGGGCGGCACGCGCCTCGCCGGGCCCGCACCACCGGCTCGGCGCCGGGCGGGGTGAACCAGCCCCACCGCCCGGTGCCGGGTGGTCCCTCAGCGGGCCGCGGCGAATGCCTCGTAGACCTTCTTGGGGATCCTGCCGCGGGCCGGGACGTCCATCTTGTTGGCCTGGGCCCAGGCCCGCACGGCCGCCGGGTCGGGGGCGACCTCGGTCTGCTGGTACGCCTTGCCGGACCGCGAGCGCTTGCGGCCGGCCTCCACGTAGGGCGCGAGCGCCTTGCGCAGTTTCTTGGCGTTGGTTTCGTTCAGGTCGATCTCGTACGACTTGCCGTCGAGTCCGAAGGCGACCGTTTCCGCCGCTTCCGAGCCGTCCATGTCGTCAAAGAGCGTGACCACGACCTTCTGCGCCACGAATATCGGTCCCTTCTGCGGCACCTTGTTACAGCTCATCTGCGATGACGTGCCGAGTATCGGTTATCGGCATTTCATTTGTACAGGGCGTGCCATTGGAAAGTGAAGCCCGACTAAATCGCCCCGCGTGTCCCGGTGCAATAGGTATCGCGAGTCCATCGGGGATCTTTCCCAGAACTTTTCGCGAGCGTACCCGCCCGATGCCGGATCGTGATGACGGTCACGTAGTTTCCTACAACTCTACTCGCGTAGAAATTTTGTGCGGGTAGTCTGAAGGAACCTGCTCAGCACCACACACCGGGAGTGCCAGTGGCACGCGTCGTAGTCGACGTCATGCTCAAGCCGGAGATCCTCGACCCCCAGGGCCAGGCGGTCCAGCGTGCGCTGCCGCGCCTGGGATTCGAAGGGATCTCGGACGTCCGTCAGGGAAAGCGATTCGAACTGGAAGTTGAGGGCCCGGTCGACGACGCCGCCCTCGCCCGCATTCACGATCTTGCGGAGTCCTTCCTCGCCAACACCGTGATCGAGGACTTCACCGTCAAGGTCGAGGAAGTCGCGGAGGCGGCGAAGTGACCGCTCGTATCGGCGTCGTCACTTTCCCGGGATCTCTCGACGACCGGGACACGCAGCGCGCGATCCGCCTCGCGGGCGCCGAACCCGTCGCCCTGTGGCACAAGGACAAGGACCTCCACCAGGTCGACGCCGTGGTGCTGTGCGGTGGTTTCTCCTACGGCGATTACCTGCGCGCCGGCGCCATCGCCCGCTTCTCGCCGGTGATGGACACCGTCATCGAGCAGGCAAAGGCCGGCCTGCCGGTCCTCGGCATCTGCAACGGCTTCCAGATCCTCACCGAGGCCCACCTCCTCCCGGGCGCGATGCTCGGCAACGACCACCTCCACTTCATCTGCCGCGACCAGAAGCTGCGGGTGGAGAACGCGGAGACCTCCTGGACCAGCGACTACAGCGCCGGTCAGGAGATCCACATCCCGCTGAAGAACATGGACGGCCGGTACGTCGCCGACGAGTACACGCTCGACAAGCTGGAGGCGGAGGGCCGCGTCGCCTTCCGGTACGTGGACTTCAACCCCAACGGCTCCCTGCGGGACATCGCCGGCATCACCAACGAGGCCGGCAACGTCGTCGGTCTGATGCCGCACCCGGAGCATGCCGTCGAGCCGCTGATCGGCACCGGCCGCACCGACGGTCTCCCGTTCTTCACCTCGATCCTCAAGAAGCTGGTCAACGCATGAGCCGGACGCCTCTGGACACGGTCGAGCACGCGGCCGCGACCCCCGACGTCGAGCTGCCCTGGGCCGAACTCGGCCTGAAGAAGGACGAGTACGAGCGCGTGGTCGAGATTCTCGGCCGCCGGCCCACCGGAGCCGAGCTCGCCATGTACTCGGTCATGTGGTCCGAGCACTGCTCGTACAAGTCCTCCAAGGTCCACCTCCGCCAGTTCGGCGAGAAGGCCCCCGAGAACGACGCCCTGCTGGTCGGCATCGGTGAGAACGCCGGTGTCGTCGACGTCGGCCAGGGCTACGCGGTCACCTTCAAGGTCGAGTCGCACAACCACCCGTCGTACGTGGAGCCCTACCAGGGCGCCGCGACCGGCGTCGGCGGCATCGTCCGCGACATCATCGCGATGGGCGCCCGCCCGGTCGCGGTCGTGGACCCGCTGCGCTTCGGCGCGGCCGACCACCCCGACACCAAGCGCGTCCTGCCAGGCGTGGTCGCCGGCATCGGCGGCTACGGCAACTGCCTCGGCCTGCCCAACATCGGCGGCGAGGTCGTCTTCGACGCCTGCTACCAGGGCAACCCGCTGGTCAACGCCGGTGCCATCGGCGTGATGCGGCACGAGGACATCCACCTCGCGAAGGCGTCCGGCGCGGGCAACATGGTCATCCTGTACGGCGCCCGCACCGGCGGCGACGGCATCGGCGGCGCGTCGATCCTCGCCTCGGAGACCTTCGACGACGCCAAGCCGTCGAAGCGCCCCGCGGTGCAGGTCGGCGACCCCTTCCAGGAGAAGCTCCTCATCGAGTGCACCCTGGAGGCGTTCAAGGAGAAGCTGGTCGTCGGCATCCAGGACCTCGGCGCGGCGGGCCTGTCCTGCGCCACGTCCGAGCTGGCGTCCAACGGCTCCGGCGGCATGCGCGTCACCCTCGACGACGTACCCCTGCGCGACTCGACGCTCTCGCCCGAGGAAATCCTCATGAGCGAGTCGCAGGAGCGCATGTGCGCGGTCGTCGAGCCGGAGAAGGTCGACCGCTTCCTCGAGATCTGCGAGAAGTGGGACGTCATCGCCACGGTCATCGGTGAGGTGACCGACGGCGACCGTCTGGAGATCTTCTGGCACGGCGAGAAGATCGTCGACGTCGACCCGCGCACGGTCGCCCACGAGGGCCCGACCTACGAGCGCCCGTACGCCCGCCCGCCCTGGCAGGACGAGCTGCAGGCCGACGACGCGAACAAGCTGCCGCGTCCGGCGACTTCGCAGGAACTGCGCGAGCAGGTCCTGAAGCTGGTCGCCTCCCCGAACCAGGCCTCCAAGAAGTGGATCACGTCCCAGTACGACCACTTCGTGCAGGGCAACACCGTCCTCGCCCAGCCCGAGGACTCCGGCATGATCCGCATCGACGAGGAGACCGGTCTCGGCGTGGCCATCGCCACCGACGGCAACGGCCGGTACGCCAAGCTCGACCCGTACACGGGCGCGCAGCTGGCCCTCGCCGAGGCCTACCGCAACGTCGCCACGACCGGCGCGAAGCCGCTCGCCGTGTCGGACTGCCTGAACTTCGGCTCGCCCGAGGACCCGGCGGTCATGTGGCAGTTCGCGGAGGCCGTGCGCGGTCTGGCGGACGGCTGCCGGCAGCTCGGCACCCCGGTGACCGGCGGCAACGTCTCGCTGTACAACCAGACCGGCGAGGCCGCCATCCACCCGACCCCGGTCGTGGCGGTCCTCGGCGTGATCGACGACGTCGCCCGCCGTACGCCCGTCGCCTTCCAGGAGGAGGGCCAGCTGCTGTACCTCCTCGGCGACACGCGTGATGAGTTCGGCGGTTCGGCCTGGTCGCAGGTGATCCACGACCACCTGGGCGGCCTGCCCCCCAAGGTGGACCTGGAGCGCGAGCGCCTGCTCGCCGAGATCCTGATCTCCGCCTCCCGCGACGGCATGATCGACTCCGCGCACGACCTGTCCGACGGCGGCCTGATCCAGGCCGTGGTCGAGTCGGCGCTGCTCGGGGAGAAGGGCGCCCGTCTGATCGTCCCGGACGGTCTGGACGCGTTCACCTTCCTCTTCTCCGAGTCGGCGGGCCGCGCGATCGTCGCGGTGCCGCGTTCGGAGGAGGTCCGCTTCAACGACATGTGCGGTGCCCGCGGCCTGCCGGCCACCCGCGTCGGCGTCGTGGACGGCGGCACCATCGAGCTCCAGGGCGAGTTCGAGCTGTCCCTGGAGGACCTGCGCACGGCCCACGAGGAGACGATCCCGGCGCTGCTGGCGTAACCACCGGCCGGTCCGTACGACACCGAAGGCCCCGCCCCGCACGGGCGGGGCCTTCGCTCTCCCGCCAGCCGGCGACGAGCCGAGCCAAATCGGCCTGAGCCGACACGGCGTCAAGGCATAGGCTCGCCGCCATGCCCCCGGCGAAGAAACGCACCCGGACCTACGACCCGGTCAAGATCCGCACCGCCGTCCACGCCCAGTTCGGGCACGTGCGCGAGGCGGTGCGCACCCTCACCCCCGAGCAACTCGCGCTGCCCACCCGGCTCGGCGAGTGGACCGTGCGGGACCTGGTCGCCCACCTCGGCATGACCCTGCGCGCGTTCTCCCGGCTGGTGAGCCTGCCCGAGCCCGCCCGGCCGGGCGGGGCGCTGCTCGACTGGCCCTTCGCGATCGCCGCCGAGGCGCCCGACATCGCCGGGCACGCCCGCAAGCTCGCCGACGAGCACCCCGACCTCGATGCCTACCTCGCCGCCGCCGAGGAGCGCTTCACCGCCGACCTCGCCGCCCACCCCGGCACCCGGCTGCTGGCCGCGAGCGGGGGCGCGCTGACGGTGGACGACTACCTGGTCACCCGCACCGTCGAGCTGATCGTCCACACCGACGACCTGAACGCGGCCGTACCGGGCCTCGACGTGCCCTTCGACCGGCAGGCGCTCGCCGCGTGCACCCGGCTGCTCGCCGACGCCCTCGCCGTCAAGGCGCCCGGGGGCGCCACCGAGGTGCGGATCCCGCCGTACGCCGTCGTGCAGTGCGTCGAGGGGCCCCGGCACACCCGTGGCACCCCGCCCAACGTGGTCGAGACCGACCCGCTCACCTGGATCCGGCTCGCCACCGGGCGGCTGGAGTGGAAGGACGCCGTCGATGCGGCCAAGGTCGGCGCGAGCGGGGAGCGGGCCGATCTGAGCGGCCTGCTGCCGTTGCTGGCCTGACCACACGCAGTGCGGAACCAGCCCCTCGACGGCCCCGTCCAACCGGCATGGACAGGCACACGCAGCGCATGACCCTGATGGCCGCCGCCCTGCTCGTCCCCCTGGCCACGGCGGCCTGCGGCAGCGAACACGCGGGGCAGGCCGGCAGTGGCACCGTCAGCCCCGAACCCTCCGTGACCGGCACCGACTGGCGCATTCAAAGCATCACCACGCACGCGGGCACCGATCACCCCAGGAGCACCGCGCACCTCAGCCTCGACGCGAAGACCGGCAAGGCCGGCGGCCGCCTCGGCTGCAACCATTTCAGCGCCACCGCCACCGTGCGCGACGGGCATATCACCCTGGGGTCCCCGACCACGACCCGAATGATGTGCGACGCCTCACTCATGCGCACCGAGCGGACCCTGCTCGGCGTCTTCAACAGCACGCTCAAGTACCGCATCGAGCACCGCACCCTCACGCTGACCTGCGCAAACGGAACGATCATCCAAGCCGTGGCACGGAAGTGATCCGTAGGGTCCGCACATCCCCAATTCGGACCAGTGGTCGATCTCGCCTACACTCGAGAACGTGCCACGTGGTGACGGTCGACTCAATCACGATCTGCTTCCCGGCGAAAAAGGCCCCCAGGACGCTTGCGGCGTCTTCGGTGTCTGGGCTCCGGGTGAAGAGGTCGCAAAGCTCACGTACTTCGGGCTCTACGCCCTCCAGCACCGGGGTCAGGAATCCGCGGGAATCGCGGTCAGCAACGGCTCCCAGATCCTCGTCTTCAAGGACATGGGCCTGGTTTCCCAGGTCTTCGACGAAACCTCGCTCGGTTCGCTCCAGGGTCACATCGCGGTCGGACACGCCCGCTACTCGACCACCGGCGCCTCCGTGTGGGAGAACGCCCAGCCGACGTTCCGTGCCACCGCGCACGGCTCGATCGCGCTCGGCCACAACGGCAACCTGGTCAACACCGCGCAGCTCGCGGAGATGGTCGCCGACCTGCCGAGCGACACCAACAGCCGCTCCACCCGGGTGGCGGCCACCAACGACACCGACCTGCTGACGGCCCTGCTGGCCGCCCAGGTCGACGAGGACGGCAAGCCGCTGACCATCGAGGAGGCGGCGCACGTCGTCCTCCCGAAGGTGCGGGGAGCCTTCTCGCTCGTCTTCATGGACGAGCACACCCTCTACGCCGGCCGTGACCCGCAGGGCATCCGCCCGCTGGTCCTGGGCCGCCTGGAGCGCGGCTGGGTGGTGGCCTCCGAGTCCGCCGCCCTGGACATCTGCGGCGCCAGCTACGTCCGCGAGATCGAGCCGGGCGAGTTCGTCGCCATCGACGAGAACGGCCTGCGCACCTCCCGATTCGCGGAAGCAAAGCCCAAGGGCTGTGTCTTCGAGTACGTGTACCTGGCCCGCCCGGACACCGACATCGCCGGCCGGAACGTGTACCTCTCCCGCGTGGAGATGGGCCGCCGCCTCGCCAAGGAGGCGCCCGTCGAGGCCGACCTGGTGATAGCGACGCCGGAGTCCGGCACCCCGGCCGCCATCGGCTACGCGGAGGCCTCCGGCATCCCGTTCGGCGCCGGCCTGGTGAAGAACGCCTACGTGGGCCGGACCTTCATCCAGCCCTCGCAGACCATCCGCCAGCTCGGCATCCGCCTGAAGCTGAACCCGCTCAAGGAAGTCATCAAGGGCAAGCGCCTGGTCGTCGTCGACGACTCGATCGTCCGCGGCAACACCCAGCGCGCCCTGGTGCGCATGCTGCGCGAGGCGGGCGCCGCCGAGGTCCACATCCGGATCTCCTCGCCGCCCGTGAAGTGGCCCTGCTTCTTCGGCATCGACTTCGCCACGCGCGCGGAGCTCATCGCCAACGGCATGACCATCGACGAGATCGGCACCAGCCTGGGCGCCGACTCGCTGGCGTACATCTCCATCGACGGCATGATCGAGGCGACCACCATCGCCAAGCCGAACCTGTGCCGCGCCTGCTTCGACGGCGAGTACCCGATGGAGCTGCCCGACCCCGAGCTGCTCGGCAAGCAGCTGCTGGAGACCGAGCTGGCCGCGGGTCCCGCCGCCACGGCCGCCGCCGACGCCATTCGCCGCCCGTAGGGCGCCGCATCACCTGCCGTACGACACGAAAGTTCTCCTCACCATGTCTGAGACAACTGGTGCCTCCTACGCGGCTGCCGGCGTCGACATCGAAGCGGGCGACCGCGCCGTCGAGCTGATGAAGGAGTGGGTGAAGAAGACGCAGCGCCCCGAGGTCCTCGGCGGACTCGGCGGCTTCGCCGGCCTCTTCGACGCCTCCGCCCTCAAGCGCTACGAGCGGCCGCTGCTCGCCTCCGCCACCGACGGCGTGGGCACGAAGGTCGACATCGCCCGCCAGATGGGTGTCTACGACACCATCGGCCACGACCTGGTCGCGATGGTCATGGACGACATCGTGGTGTGCGGCGCCGAGCCGCTGTTCATGACCGACTACATCTGCGTCGGCAAGGTCCACCCCGAGCGGGTCGCCGCGATCGTCAAGGGCATCGCGGAGGGCTGCGTGCTGGCCGGCTGCGCCCTGGTGGGTGGCGAGACGGCCGAACACCCCGGTCTGCTGGGCGCGGACGACTTCGATGTCGCGGGCGCCGGTACGGGCGTCGTGGAGGCCGACCGGCTGCTCGGCCCGGATCGCATCCGCACGGGTGACGCCGTCATCGCCATGGCGTCCTCCGGGCTTCACTCGAACGGGTACTCGCTGGTGCGGCACGTCCTGCTGAACCAGTCCGGTCTGTCCCTGGACGCCCGGATCGAGGAGCTCGGCCGCACCCTCGGCGAGGAGCTGCTGGAGCCCACCAAGATCTACTCGCTGGACTGCCTGGCGCTCACCCGGACGGCCGAGGTGCACGCCTACAGCCACATCACCGGCGGCGGCCTCGCCGCGAACCTCGCCCGGGTGATCCCGGACACGCTGCACGCCGTGGTCGACCGCTCCACCTGGACGCCGGACCCGATCTTCGACCTCGTCGGCCGCACCGGAAAGGTCGAGCGGCTGGAGCTGGAGAAGACGCTGAACATGGGCGTCGGCATGATGGCGATCGTCCCGCAGCAGTCGGTGGACGTGGCCCTGGCCACGCTGGCCGACCGCGACGTGGAGGCCTGGGTCGCCGGTGAGATCACCGACCGGGGCGAGCACACCACCGGCGCGGAACTGGTCGGCGACTACGCGTGACGTACCGGCCCCCGGGGCCCCGCCGCTCGCAGAGCGTGGGGTCCCTCAAGGGGCGGAGCCCGCGGCACGGCAGCACGAAACCCGGTCCGGAGGTGAACCCCGGACCGGGTGAAACGGCGGATGCCGTGCAGTCTTACGCGCCGCGACGGTGTTGCGAGGACTGGTCGTCCTCGTCCTCCTCGTCGTCGTCCCCATAGAGGTCGGCGTACCGGGAGTACAGGTCGTCGTCGTCGTGCTCATCGTCCTCGAACCGGTCGCCGTTCGGCGACTGGTTCGACGTCGATGCGCCCAGCTCCTCGGCCAGGCGTGTGAGGTCCGTCCCACCGCTGTTGTACTTCAGCTGGCGGGCGACCTTCGTCTGCTTGGCCTTGGCCCGGCCGCGCCCCATGGCTCGACCCCCTCAACGACGGGGCTCGACGGCCCCAGAGTCTGACACGCGTTCATGTTCCGGCACGGACTCTCCGCAGAGAGGCCGGTCCGTAGGGCTTCCACGGTACCTGAGCCCGCGCCCATACGGTACGTCGCCCGCAGCACGCGCGTGTGCACAGGACCACCGAGGCGCCCCGTCCTCGCTGGTCAATGGCGATTTTAACCACTTATCCGAGGACGACCCGCCGGTGGAAGTGAGAGTTCTCTCGAAGTCCCCACCGGCAGGTACCGCACGAACCCGTGCGCTCGCCGTACGGCGAGCGGTACGGAACGTCAGCGTCCGCGCTTGGCGGCGGCGGCCTCGGCCATCCGCTGCTCGGCGATCCGGTCGGCCGCCGCGGCCGGCGGAATGCCGTCTTCCTTCGCACGCGCGAATATGGCCAGCGTGGTGTCGAAGATCTTCGCGGCCTTCGCCTTGCACCGGTCGAAGTCGAAGCCGTGCAGCTCGTCGGCGACCTGGATGACCCCGCCCGCGTTCACCACGTAGTCCGGCGCGTAGAGGATCCCGCGGTCGGCGACGTCCTTCTCCACCCCCGGGTGGGCGAGCTGGTTGTTCGCCGCGCCGCAGACGACCTTCGCGGTCAGCACCGGCACGGTGTCGTCGTTCAGCGCGCCGCCGAGCGCGCAGGGGGCGTAGACGTCCAGGCCCTCGGTCCGGATCAGCGCCTCGGTGTCGGCGACGGCGCGGACACCCTCGGGGTGCCGGTCGAGGATGCGGCGTACGGCGTCCTCGCGCACATCGGTGACGACGACCTCGGCGCCCTCCGCACGCAGGTGCTCGACCAGGTGGTGGCCGACCTTGCCGACACCGGCGATGCCGACCTTGCGGCCGCGCAGCGACGGGTCGCCCCACAGGTGCTGCGCGGAGGCGCGCATGCCCTGGTAGACGCCGAAGGCGGTGAGCACGGAGGAGTCGCCGGCGCCGCCGTTCTCCGGGGAGCGGCCGGTGGTCCAGCGGCACTCGCGGGCCACGACGTCCATGTCGGCGACGTAGGTGCCGACGTCGCACGCGGTGACGTACCGGCCGCCGAGCGAGGCGACCATGCGACCGTAGGCGAGCAGCAGCTCCTCGGTCTTGTCCCGCTCCGGATCGCCGATGATCACGGCCTTGCCGCCGCCGTGGTCGAGACCGGCCATGGCGTTCTTGTACGACATGCCGCGCGCGAGGTTGAGGGCGTCGGCGACGGCCTCCTCCTCGGTGGCGTACGGGTAGAAGCGCGTGCCGCCGAGCGCGGGGCCCAGCGCGGTGGAGTGAAGGGCGATGACGGCTTTCAGGCCGCTCGCGCGGTCCTGGCAGAGCACGACCTGCTCATGGCCGCCCTGGTCCGAGTGGAACAGGGTGCGCAGTACACCAACAGGTGCGCCGGTTACGTCGGTCACGGTGGTGACTCCTGAGTAAATTGCGGCGAGTGACGCGGAGCTCCGTGGGGGTGGACGGGGCCCCGTGGCATGAGGGTAGAGCCTGTCACCGGCCATGCGCCGCGCAGTGCCGCAGATCACCTTCTCAGGGAGTACGGCCACGTACGCGCGTGCGCGACCGTGCGACGATTTGCATGGATTTCCCGCAGGGTGTGGGTGCGGGCCGGAAGGTTTCCGCAGCGTCCCGCGGGGGAGGGAGCAGGGGTGCCCAAGGTGTCCTCGGTGATCGTCCCGTATGCGGCATATCTGCGGGTGTACGAGCCGCTGGCCGCCTTCCCGGAGCCGGAGCGCGGCCACTGGGCGCGCTACGCCCGCCGCCCCGAGCGCCCCTCCTACCAGGAGGAACTCCGCCGCTCGCTGGCCGACCTGCTGCCCGTCCCGCCCGTCGCGGTGCCGGTGCACGAGAGCGACGACGCCTTCGTGCTGGAGGTGGACGGCGTGGTGTGTGTCTGCCCGTGGCGGACCCGGCTGCGCGGCTGGCAGGCGCTGGCCGGCCTGGGCGAGGAGCTGCCGAAGCCGGTGCTGGAGGCCGTCCTGCCCGAGGTGGTGCGCCGCCAGGCGGCCCAGGACTACGAGCGCTGGCGGGAGCGCAACCCCGACGCGAGGCCGTGGATCCACACGGCCACCTGGCAGGTGCCGCTGAACTGGTTCGTGCTGGTCTCCGACGAGGAGCGGGAGTACGACAAGGGCTCCGCGGCCCTGGCCCCGGTGCTGCGCTACCGCACTCCGATGGTGCAGGCCCGGCGCCGGGTCGCCCGGGCGCTGCGCACGCTGAAGGACACCATGGACGAGGGGCCGCTGGTGGAGGGCGTCATGGACGTGGGGCGCTGGCTGGAGGAGTTCCACCCGCGCTCCCTGGTGGAGCTGGACTACGGCGGCCTGGTCCACGCGCTGCCCGCGGGGGCGCTGGAGGACGACCACTCGGCCGCCGATGTGGCCGAGGGGATCGCGGCGCTGCGGCGCGGGGACGGGGTGGCGGCCGGCGCGGCCTACGGGCGGCTGGTGGAGCGCTGGCGGTCGGTGCGCGACCTGCGCTCGGCGAACTGACGTACCGCCAGGCCGTGTGCCGGAGGATCCAGAGGATCCGACAGAGGTTCGAGTGAAGTGAGGTGCGTCACGGCCGTGACGCACCTCACCGCGTACGGTCTACGCACCGGACGGACTCCGCACTACGCGAGTTGACGGGACGTAGGCCCCGATCCGGGCGTTTGCGTCAAGCGTGACAGACGGCACGTACATGCCCCTTGCGCCCGTTACCCGCCCTCGTGCCAAAATAGGACAAGGAGTCCGGGGAGGGCTCCTGCCGCCCAACTATGCTCCACTGTGGGCGGAATCTCAGCATTGCACGCTTTGGGGGGTCTGGTATCTCCTGACGCCACTGTGACTGATCGTCACAGTGGCGTGACTGTCCGCTATGGCATGGTCCATCGGCTTCCGTCGCTGATGAACACCTGGGAGGGCAATTCCATCGGTTTGGCCGACGCGGCTGGACAGATGGTGTAGTTGTAGTGCCGAGGACAAGCCGTTCGTCCTATAACCGACTCGACTCGCGTCCGCTCATTTCGGGCAACGCGGGTCAAGGTGCAGAATTTAGAGGAAAGAACCGAGAAGGTTCGGTTCTCCCGAGGAGGCCGCTCATGACCGCTCGCACCCCTGATGCCGAGCCGCTGCTGACCCCGGCTGAGGTCGCCACCATGTTCCGCGTCGACCCGAAGACGGTCACGCGCTGGGCGAAGGCCGGCAAGCTCACGTCGATCCGCACGCTCGGCGGGCACCGCCGCTACCGCGAGGCCGAGGTCCGCGCTCTGCTCGCGGGCATCCCGCAGCAGCGCAGCGAGGCCTGAACAACTGAATAACGGGCGAAACGCCAGGTCCCCCAACCTGTCGGACCGCCCGGAACCACAGCTCCAAGCGACGCGGGGACTGCCCCAACAGGCCCCACGCCCACACGGTACGAACGGGTGCGTCGTCGATCGCGCTGGACTCCGCCGGGTCCAGCGCGATCTTTTTTGTGCGCGTGGTGCGCACGGTGCGCGTCCCGGCGGGGGTCTGTGAGCGCCCTTGTCGGACTCTGGTGGGACTCTGCGGGGATGCCCTGACGAGGGTGCAATTGCACATATTAAATTGACGGGTTGTAGGAGTGGGGTAAGAACGGGCACTCCGGAAACTCGTGCGGTGACTCCCGTCACATGCCACTGTCCTTGTTGCCCGACGCCGCCGTGCGCTAATGGAGGCGCGGATTTCCAGCGTCCCACGCGGACAAGGGCGTTGGGCCCGGGTGCGCTCACGCCTCGCCGGGAGATTCGTCCTCTCCCGTCTCCAGGGTCTCGCCGGCCGGCTGCGGGCTCGCCGGCGCCGTGGCCAGCGCCAGCCGCTGCAGACGATGGCAGACCGGACAGCGGCGGGTCAGATGCCCGTACGACGACGCGGCCGACAGATGCGCCCGGAGCAGCGCTCGCGTCTCGTGCTTCACCGATGCCGCCATACGCCACCTCCGTCAGCCCCGCGCGGAACGGGTCCGTGCTTCTGGGGTACTGGCGGAATGTGACGCCGTCAAGGCCACGGGTCCCTGCCGGGCCGCGCCGGGCACAAGAGGAGCCGCAAGCTCCACGACCGCGACCCGGGGCCGCGGGGGCGTTTCTCGGCCGTTTGTATCGGCGGGTGCGGTGTGTGGAGGCACGCAAAAAGCCCGCCCCTTGCGGGACGGGCATCGCCGTGTCGGCGCAACGACTGAGGGCCCGTCCGATGGACGGGCCCTCGTACTGCGGTCCTGACGGGATTTGCTCTGCCGGATTGCGGCTGCGCCGCGGGCGCGGCCTCCACCTTGGCCGGGTGGCGGGGCGGTGCCTTCCCCTTGTGGGGCGGAACGACTGAGGGCCCGTCCGATGGACGGGCCCTCATGCTGCGGTCCTGACGGGATTTGAACCCGCGGCCTCCACCTTGACAGGGTGGCGAGCACTCCAAACTGCTCCACAGGACCAGGTGTTGCGGCGCTTGTCACTCCTGCGCTGCGAGAAGGACTCTACAGGAGGGTGAGCCCCTGGTCGAACTCACCCTCCGCACGCGCCCGGCTACGGTACGGCCGCGTCGATCGCCTTCACGATCCGCTTGTCGGAGACCGGGTAGGCGGTGCCCAGCGCGTGGGCGAAGTAGCTGACCCGGAGCTCCTCGATCATCCAGCGGATGTCCAGCACCGCCTGCGGCACCGGCCGCCCCTGCGGCATCTGCTCCCGCAGCCACGCGTACTCGTCCTGCATCTCGTGGACCTTCTCCATGCGCGTGGTGTCCCGCTGCACGTTCGTCGGCATCTGCTGCAGCCGCCGGTCCGCCGCGATCAGATACCGCATCAGGTCCGGCAGCCGCCGCAGCCCCGTCGCCGTCACGAAGCCCGGCTTCACCAGGGCGTCCAGCTGCTTGCGTACGTCCTGCAGGTTCGCCAGCAGCGCCGGGCTGCGCAGGCCCTTCAGGCGGCGCTCGCAGGCCTGCCAGGCGGCCAGCACCTGCTGGACCTGGCCGACCGTGCGCACGGTCGTGTCCACGATCTCCGCGCGCACCTTGTCGTACAGCTTGCGGTAGGACTCCTCGTCCCACACCGGCCCGCCGAAGTCCGCGATCAGCTTGTCCGCCGCCGCCATCGCGCAGTCGTCGAACAGCGCCTGGATCGAACCGTGCGGATTCGCCGACAGCGCGAGCTTCTGGGCGTTCGTCAGACGATCGCTCGCGAATTTCGCCGGGTTGACCGGGATGTTGCGCAGGATCAGCCGGCGCATGCCCTTCCACATCGCCTCCGCCTGCTCCGCCTCCGTGTCGAAGAGGCGCACGGAGACCGTGTCACCGTCGTCCACCAGAGCCGGGTAGGCCTTCACCGGCTGCCCGGCGCGGCGGGTCTCGAAGACGCGGGTGAGCGAGCCGATCGTCCAGTCCGTCAGCCCCTTGCGCTCCAGCGACTCGCCGCCCTGCCGGGAGGCGGTCGCCGCCGCGGCCTGGGAGAGGGCCTTGCGTGCTTTCGGCTTCAGCTGGAGCTTCAGCGCCTGAAGGTCCTTGTCCTCGGCCAGCTTGCGGCGCCGTTCGTCGACGATCCGGAAGGTGATCTGCAAATGGTCGGGGACCCTCGCCCAGTCGAAGTCCTCCGCCTCGAAGGGAACGCCGACCATGCGCTTCAGCTCACGGGCCATCGTCGTGGTCAGCGGCTCCTGAAGAGGCGTCGCCCTCTCGAGGAACGCCTTCGCATAGTTCGGCGCGGGCACGTAGTGACGGCGGATCGGCTTGGGCAGGGAGCGGATCAGCTCGGTGACCAGCTCCTCCCTGAGGCCCGGGATCTGCCAGTCGAAGCCCTCGTCGGTGACCTGGTTGAGGACCTGGAGCGGGATATGGACCGTCACACCGTCCGCGTCCGCGCCCGGCTCGAACTGGTACGTCACCCGGAACTTCAGCTCGCCCTGCCGCCAGGAGTCGGGGTAGTCGGCCTTGGTGACCGCCTCCGCCGACTCCCGGATGAGCATCTCCCGCTCGAAGTCCAGGAAGTCCGGCTGCTCCTGCCGTTTGCGCTTCCACCAGGAGTCGAAGTGCGCACCGGAGACGACGTGTTCGGGCACCCGCTGGTCGTAGAAGTCGAACAGCGTCTCGTCGTCCACGACGATGTCACGGCGGCGGGCCCGGTGCTCCAGCTCCTCGACCTCGCTCAGGAGCCTGCGGTTGTCCGAGAAGAACTTGTGGTGCGTGCGCCAGTCGCCCTCCACCAGGGCGTTGCGGATGAACAGCTCGCGGCTGGCCTCGGGGTCGATCCGGCCGTAGTTCACCTTGCGCTGGGCGACGATCGGCACGCCGTACAGCGTGACCTTCTCGTACGCCATCACCGCGGCCTGGTCCTTCTCCCAGTGCGGTTCGCTGTACGTCCGCTTGATCAGATGGCCGGCGAGCGGCTCCACCCACTCCGGTTCGATCTTCGCGTTGACCCGCGCCCACAGGCGGGACGTCTCGACGAGCTCCGCGGACATCAGGAAGCGCGGCTGCTTCTTGAACAGCGCCGAACCCGGGAAGATCGCGAACTTGGCGTTGCGGGCGCCCAGGTACTCGTTCTTGTTGCCGTCCTTGACGTCCTTCATCCCGACGTGGGACAGCAGACCGGCCAGCAGCGAGACGTGGACGCGGTCGGCGGGGGCATCGTCCTCGTTGACGTGGATGCCCATCTGCTTGGCGACCGTGCGCAGCTGCGTGTAGATGTCCTGCCACTCGCGAATGCGGAGGAAGTTGAGGTACTCCTGCTTGCACATCCGGCGGAAGGAGCTGGAGCCGCGCTCCTTCTGCTGCTCGCGGATGTACCGCCACAGGTTGAGGTAGGCGAGGAAGTCGCTGGTCTCGTCCTTGAAGCGGGCGTGCTGCTGGTCGGCCTGGGCCTGCTTGTCGGCGGGGCGCTCACGCGGGTCCTGGATGGACAGGGCCGCCGCTATGACCATGACCTCGCGGACGCAGCCGTTCTTGTCGGCCTCCAGGACCATCCGGGCCAGACGCGGGTCGACGGGCAGCTGGGCGAGCTTGCGGCCGGTGTCGGTCAGGCGCTTGCGCGGGTCCTTCTGCGCCGGGTCCAGGGCGTGCAGCTCCTGGAGCAGCTGGACGCCGTCGCGGATGTTGCGGTGGTCCGGCGGATCGATGAAGGGGAACTTCTCGATGTCGCCGAGGCCGGCGGCGGTCATCTGCAGGATGACGGAGGCCAGGTTCGTTCGGAGGATCTCGGCGTCCGTGAACTCCGGGCGGGCCTCGAAGTCCTCCTCGCTGTACAGGCGGATGCAGATGCCGTCGGAGGTACGGCCGCAGCGGCCCTTGCGCTGGTTGGCGCTGGCCTGGGAGATCGGCTCGATCGGCAGCCGCTGCACCTTGGTGCGGTGGCTGTAACGGCTGATCCGGGCGAAGCCGGGGTCGATGACGTACTTGATGCCGGGGACGGTCAGCGAGGTCTCGGCGACGTTGGTCGCCAGAACGATCCTGCGCCCGGTGTGCGGCTGGAAGACGCGGTGCTGCTCGGCGTGCGAGAGCCGCGCGTACAGCGGGAGGACCTCCGTGAACCTGTACTGCTTCTTCGTCAGCGCGTCCGCCGTGTCCCGGATCTCGCGCTCACCGGAGAGGAAGACCAGGATGTCACCCTTGCCCTCCGCCATCAGCTCCTCGACGGCGTCCGTGATCGCGGTGATCTGGTCGCGGTCGGCGTCGTCCCTGTCCTCCTCCAGCAGCGGCCGATAGCGCACCTCGACCGGGTACGTCCGCCCGCTGACCTCGATGATCGGGGCGTCACCGAAGTGCCGCGAGAAACGCTCGGGGTCGATGGTGGCCGAGGTGATGACGACCTTGAGGTCGGGACGCTGCGGCAGGAGCTGGGCGAGGTAGCCGAGCAGGAAGTCGATGTTCAGGGACCGCTCGTGGGCCTCGTCGATGATGATCGTGTCGTAGGCGCGCAGCTCGCGGTCGGTCTGGATCTCGGCGAGCAGGATGCCGTCCGTCATCAGCTTGATGAAGGTGGCGTCCGGGTTCACCTGGTCGGTGAAGCGGACCTTCCAGCCGACGGCCTCACCGAGGGGGGTCTTCAGCTCGTCCGCGACGCGCTCGGCGACGGTGCGGGCGGCGATCCGGCGCGGCTGGGTGTGGCCGATCATGCCGCGCACGCCCCGGCCCAGCTCCAGGCAGATCTTCGGGATCTGAGTGGTCTTGCCGGAGCCCGTCTCACCGGCGACGATGACGACCTGGTGGTCGCGGATGGCCGCCGCGATGTCGTCCTTCTTCTGGCTGACGGGCAGTTGCTCGGGATAGGTGATCGCGGGCACGCGCTCGCGGCGGGCGCTCATCCGCTCCTCGGCCTTGCCGACCTCGGCCTCGATCTCGGCGAGGACGGCGGCGCGGGCCTCCGGCTTGCGGATCTTGCGCGCGCCTTCGAGCCTGCGGCCGAGCCGGTGCGCGTCACGCAGGGACAGCTCGGTCAGTCGGGGCGCGAGAGCGCCGAGGGCGGGGGCAGGGTGCGTAGACATACGCGATCCAGGATCTCACCTCGCCCAAAAGACTGGCGAACGATTTGCTCCGGACGCCGAGCGGGGGACGCCGGCGGGTGTGGACAGGGTCACGTGGCCGGAAGTTGATCATTCGGTGACCGGACCTTTATGTTGATCGCGACCGCTCCACGGGGGATGCGGGATCCGCCATCGACGCAGGCCACAGGCCGTGCAGGGCTCCCTCGCACGCTCACCCCAGGGGCTTCGACCATCCATCACCCAACGGGGACCGCTCTCACCTGCCCGGACACCGCGCAGGTCGGCTGAGCGGCTGAATCGGGGAGTTTCCATGACCACGTTCACCCAGTGGAAGCGCGCTGCCGCCCTGGCCGTGCTGCCGGCCGTCGGCGCGCTGGCGTTCACGGGCGTCAGTGCGGGCCAGGCCCAGGCCGCCACCGCCCACTTCTACAAGTGCGACAAGACGGCGACGTCCATCCCGCGCAAGAAGGTGACGTCGCACTGCTACGTCATCACGAGCGTCGGCACGAAGAAGGCCGGCCAGCACCGCGCCAAGGCGGTCTGCGACCAGGACCACGGCACCGGCCCCTTCATCCACTCCCGCCTGGTCACCGTCCACGGCCCGTGGGTCGCCCTGGGCAAGAAGTCCTCGGTCACCTGCCCCCTGCGCTCCACGCTGGTCGCGGGCTACACCGAGACCAGGTAACGCACACGAGAACACCCCCTCCGGAATCCCGGAGGGGGTGTTTGCCCCGATAGGGCTGTTGTGGCTGGGGCCGGGGTCGAACCGGCGACCTATCGCTTTTCAGGCGATCGCTCGTACCAACTGAGCTACCCAGCCACGAGGTTTCACGTGAAACCTCAGCGGTCCTGACGGGATTTGAACCCGCGGCCTCCACCTTGACAGGGTGGCGAGCACTCCAAACTGCTCCACAGGACCAAGTGGTGTCTGCGCTTGCCTTCGGCTGACGCCTAGGACAGTGTCGCACACGATACTGCGTGCCCCCAACGGGATTCGAACCCGTGCTACCGCCTTGAAAGGGCGGCGTCCTAGGCCGCTAGACGATGAGGGCTATCGGCCCGCCTGGGCGCTTCTCAGCGCGTCGGGGACGTGAGAAGCATATGGGATGGCGGGGGGTATCGCCAAAACGGTTTCAGGGGCGGCTGGGCGACGGTGATGACGGGGCGGGGGCCGACGGCGACGACGGGGACGGTGAGCCGCCGGGCTGGTTCTCCTTCGGCAGGTGGCGGCTGACCTCGGCCGTCGTCAGGCCCAGCCCGCCCAGTTCGATCTCGTCCCAGGCCTGCAGGCGGTGGGTGCCACGGTCCAGGTAGAGGATCGACGCCTCGATCGGGTCCGGATGCTTGCCCTCCACCGCGCGCAGACCACTGCCGCCCGTGGAGCCCTCGACGCGCAGACGCGTGCCGTACGGCAGCAGTTCGGTCGCCTCGTGGTGGATGTGGCCGGCCAGGACCAGCGGCACCTCGCCGTCCGTCTGGCGGGCCGCGACCGGTTCATGGGCGATCGCGATGTCCACCGGCGTGCCCTTGGCCTTCTGGTCGCGCAGGGCGGTGGCGAGGCGGGCGCCGGCCAGCTCCTCCGCCGCGTCGCCGCCCGGCTCGACCGCGCGGTCGGGGGTGTACTGCGGATCGCCGGTGCCGGCGAAGCGCAGGCCGGCGACGGACACGGCCCGGCCGGCGTCCAGGACGTGGACGTTCTTCATGTGCTCCAGGTAGTCCTGCGTCGTCGTCGAGTCGTGGTTGCCCCGGACCCAGACGTAAGGCGCGCCGAGGTCCGGGATCGGGTCCAGGAAGCCGTTCTCCGCCGCCGTGCCGTGGTCCATGGTGTCGCCGGAGTCGACGATCACATCGACCTTGTACTGCTGCACCAGCGAGCCGATGATCTTCCAGCTGGCCGGGTTGAGGTGGATGTCGGAGACGTGCAGGACGCGGATCGTCGTCGGGTCGGGCTGGTAGGCGGGGAGCGTGGAGGTGACGTCGTACAGCTTGGTCACGTTGGTCACCAGGCGGGCCAGTTCCTTCTGGTAGACGTCGAATTCCGTGACGATGTTGCGCGCGTTGCCCACCAGCGAGGGCGCCGAGGAGAGCAGGCCCGAGAACTTCGGTTCCAGGACGGACTTGGGGTTCCAGGTCGCGTACGCCGTCACTCCGCAGGCGGTCAGGAGGGCGAGCGCGAGGCCGCCGGCGGCCAGGGCGCGGCGGGGGCGGCGGTAGACGGCCAGGCCCAGGGCCGTCGCGCCGATGACGACGGCCACGCAGGAGCGCAGGGCCAGGTCGAGGGTGCCGTGCTCGACGTCCCGGGCGACCTCGTCCTGGAGCCCGGAGATGCGTTCGGGGTGGTCGACCAGGGCCTGGGCACGGTCGGGGTCGAGCTGGTCGACGTTCACGTCCAGCCGTACCGGGGCGATGTGGCTGTCCAGGTGCAGCGCACCGAGCGGCGAGACGTTGATCTTCGTGCCGCCGGTCAGGGAGGGACGCAGCGTCATGGTCGTGTCCATGGGGCCGACGGGCGCCCGGACGTCACCGACGACCAGCAGGCCCAGCCAGGCGCCGAGCAGTACGACCGCGATCAGGCCGCAGGCGCGGAGCCAGGGGGAGGGCTGGTCGTCGAGGGTGAGTGGGGCCGGGCGGGGTCGCTTCGTACGGTGACGGGCTGCGGGCAGGACGCGGACCATTGGTGCCGTATGCCCAAGTGCGGGTGCGGGTATGCGGCGCCGTACGACGGCCGGGTGGGGGCGTCGTACCGGACAATGGCGGTGTGCTGGAGATGACGCGCGAGGAGTTCGAGGAACTGGTCGCCGAGGCGCTCGACCGGATTCCGCCGGAGCTGACGCGGCTGATGGACAACGTGGCGGTGTTCGTCGAGGACGAACCGCCGGCGGATGATCCCGAGCTGCTCGGGCTGTACGAGGGCACCCCGCTGACCGATCGCGGGGAGTGGTACGCCGGGGTGCTGCCGGACCGCATCACCGTCTACCGGGGGCCGACTCTGCGGTTCTGCGAGAGCCGCGCGGAGGTCGTGAAGGAGGTCGAGATCACCGTGGTGCACGAGATCGCGCACCACTTCGGGATCGACGACGCGCGGCTGCACAGCCTGGGCTACGGGTAGGCCTTACGGCCCCTGCGTGCGCCCGGACGGCGGGGCCCCGGGCGTGTCCTCTTGCGGGCGGCGGGAGTTGGGCACATCGACTCTCCCTCATCCCGGAGGTGGCTGCCCGTGCGCCCCTTGTACGTACCCGTCCGCCTGGCCGCCACGGTCATCGCCGTGGCCGCGGCCGCCGGCTGCATGAGCGTGGGGGACCAGGACGGAGGCCAGGCCAGGCCGTCGCACTCGGCGGGGGCGCGGGGCGGTGAAGGTCCCGACGGTGGCGTGGCGGTGTCCGGGGGCGGTGCCGGTGGAGCCGGGTCCGGTCGTGACGCCCACGGGCACGGGCACGGTGACGCCAAGGACGGCGGGGGCGCGTCCGGCGACCCCGCAACGGCGTCGGCCGTGCCCACGGGCACGCCGTCGCAGGCGGTCGGCGGCCGGCCCTCGGCGGCGCCGCAGCCCCCGCGCCCGCCCGAGCCGTCGCCCACCGCAGCGCAGCCGACCCCCACGCACACCACGCCCGCGCCGGAGCCCACGCCGGAGCCGTCCCAGCCGCCGGCCACCTCCGAGCCGCCGGCCCCGCAGCCCTCCTCGTCCGCGCACGAGGGGACCGGGCCGCAGCTGACGCAGCGCGAGCCGGCACCGCTGGCCGGGGCTCCGGTGTGAGCCGGGGCCGGAGGTCCGCGCCCGGTGTCCCTGCCCTCGGTGTGAGCAGCGGCTCATCCACGCGGTTTGCCTTGGGTGGCCCGAGGTGCGTATGGTGGTAGATCGTTTGATCCCATTTGCCCGGCGCCAACGCAGAAGCGCGCCGTGTGGCGCGTACTCTCCCTTGCCGTGGCGGACCGCATCGAGGCGGTCGTGTGCGAATCACGGAGTTGACGGGCGCGTGCCGACGAGACTCCGGAAGGTTTCGCATTCGCATGTCCATCGCCAGTACTGATCACGCCGTCGTGTCCGAGGACAACGGTTCCCAGGACATCCCTCAGGACACCACCCCCGAGCTCACCTTCGCCGACCTCGGCCTCCCCGAGGGCGTCGTGCGCAAGCTCGCGCAGAACGGCGTGACCACCCCCTTCCCGATCCAGGCCGCGACCATCCCGGACGCCCTGGCCGGCAAGGACATCCTCGGCCGGGGCCGCACCGGCTCCGGCAAGACCCTCTCCTTCGGTCTGCCGACCCTGGCCCGCCTGGCCGGCAGCCGCACCGAGAAGCACAAGCCGCGCGCGGTCATCCTCACCCCGACCCGTGAGCTCGCGATGCAGGTCGCGGACGCCCTCCAGCCGTACGGTGACGTCCTCGGCCTCAAGATGAAGGTCGTCTGCGGCGGTACGTCGATGGGCAACCAGATCTACGCCCTGGAGCGCGGCGTCGACGTCCTCGTCGCCACCCCGGGCCGCCTGCGCGACATCATCAACCGCGGCGCCTGCTCCCTGGAGAACGTCGAGGTCGCCGTCCTCGACGAGGCCGACCAGATGTCCGACCTGGGCTTCCTGCCCGAGGTCACCGAGCTGCTCGACCAGATCCCGGCCGGCGGCCAGAGGATGCTGTTCTCGGCCACGATGGAGAACGAGATCTCCACGCTGGTCAAGCGCTACCTGAGCGACCCGGTCACGCACGAGGTCGACAGCGCCCAGGGCAATGTCACGACGATGTCGCACCACATCCTGATCGTGAAGCCCAAGGACAAGGCGCCGGTCACCGCCGCGATCGCCTCCCGCAAGGGCCGCACCATCATCTTCGTGCGCACCCAGCTCGGCGCCGACCGCATTGCCGAGCAGCTGCGGGACGCCGGTGTGAAGGCCGACGCGCTGCACGGCGGCATGACGCAGGGCGCCCGCACCCGGACCCTGGCCGACTTCAAGGACGGGTACGTCAACTGCCTCGTCGCCACCGACGTCGCCGCGCGCGGCATCCACGTCGACGGCATCGACCTGGTGCTCAACGTCGACCCGGCCGGCGACCACAAGGACTACCTGCACCGTGCGGGCCGTACCGCGCGTGCGGGCCGTACCGGCACGGTCGTCTCCCTCTCCCTGCCGCACCAGCGCCGCCAGATCTTCCGCCTGATGGAGGACGCCGGCGTGGACGCCGCGCGCCACATCATCCAGAGCGCCGGTGCCTTCGAGCCGGAGGTCGCCGAGATCACCGGCGCCCGTTCGATGACCGAGGTCCAGGCCGAGTCCGCGGGCAACGCCGCGACCCAGGCCGAGCGCGAGGTCGCCCAGCTCACCAAGGAGCTCGAGCGCGCCCAGCGGCGTGCGACGGAGCTGCGCGAGGAGGCCGACCGGCTGGTCGCCCGGGCGGCGCGCGAGCGGGGCGAGGACCCGGCCGCGGCCGTCGAGGCCGCCGCGGCGCAGGTCGTGGCCGAGGTGTCGGTGCCGGAGCAGCCGGGTGCCGAGGACGTGGACCGCGCCGAGCGCGCCGAGCGTCCGGCGGCGGCGCCGTACGAGCGCCGTGAGCGCCGGGACGGCGACCGTGGCGGTGACCGCGGTGGCTTCCGCCGGGACGACCGCCGCGACGACCGCCGTTCGTACGACCGTGACGACCGTCGTCCGCAGGACCGCGACGACCGTCGTTCCTTCGACCGCCGGGACCGTGAGCGCGGTTTCGACCGCCGGGAAGGCGAGCGGGGCGACCGTGGCGGTGACCGCGGTGGTTTCCGCCGTGAGGAGCGTCGTCCGTTCGACCGCGACCGTGGTGGCCGTACCTTCGAGCGCCGCGACGGCGAGCGCAACGACCGTGGCGACCGCGGTGACCGCAACGACCGTGGCGGTGACCGCGGCGGCTTCCGCCGTGACGACGAGCGTGGCGGCTTCCGCCGTGACGAGCGTCGTCCGGTCGACCGCGACCGTGGCGGCCGTACCTTCGAGCGCCGCGACGACCGCGGTGGCTTCCGTCGCGACGAGCGTGGTGGCCACCGTGGCAACGACCGCCCGTTCAACCGCGACCGCCGCGACGACCGCCCGGGCTTCCGCACCGGCGGCCACGAGCGTCCCTACGGCCGCCGTGACGAGCACCGTGGCGGCTCCTCCTCCCCCTCCTCCTCCTTCGGCCGCCGCGACGACAAGCCGCGCTGGAAGCGCAACGGCTGACGCACGCAACGGCTGACGCACGCAACGGCTGACGCACGCAACGGCTGACGCACGCAACGGCTGACGCCGGCGCACCGGCTGACGGTGTCGCAGCACTGAGGTGAAGGCCCGTACGACTTCGGTCGTGCGGGCCTTTCCGCATCCCTCCCGAGGGTCGCGAACCGGTCCACAGCCGACACTTCCGGCCCCGGCCGGCCGTCCGACGCGGCCGCGTCAGCGATACCCGATCGGCGACGCGGGCTCGTCCCGCTATGCTCGGGGAGGCAACATCGCCCGGGCCCTTAGCTCAATTGGCAGAGCAGTGGACTTTTAATCCATTGGTTGTGGGTTCGAGTCCCACAGGGCCTACGCATGCGGGGGAGGGGTTCATCCCCTCCCGCCCGCCCCCAGCGCCCGGACCGGTCCGACCGGCCCGGGCGCTGTCGCGTCAGCTCAGCAGATGACGGTTCGGCTCGCGTGCCGCCGCTTCGAACTCCGGCAGTACCACCACGTCCACGCCCGCGGCCGTCAGTGCGCCGCTGCCGTCGGCGCCGGGGACGAAGGTGTCCGGCTCGCGCCAGGCCGTCACCACCCGGCGCACCCCTGCCCGCAGGATCAGCTCCGCGCAGGGATGGGGGCGGGAGGCGCGGTGGGTGCAGGGTTCCAGGCTGGTGTACACCGTGGCGGTGGGCAGGCGGGGGTCGTCCGCCGGGATCTTGGCGAGGGCCGCTTCCTCGGCGTGGACCGTGGGGTCGCCGGCCTCGCGGGAGTGGCCGCGGGCCAGTTCGGTGCCGTCGGCCGCGACGATCACCGCGCCGACGCTGAACGCCGTGCCGGAGGGCGGGCACCGGTCCGCCAGCTCGCAGGCCAGGCGCAGCCAGTGGCGGTCGGCGGGGGCGGCGCCGGTGCCCGTGCCGGGGGCGGTGGGCGCGTAGCGCATGAGGACGACGTCCTCGATCTGCCGCGTCTGCAGCAGGCGCAGGCGGCCCCTCTGGTAGGCGCCGGGGCCGAAGAGGCGGGGGGCGCCGGGGTCGCCGACGAGGAGCGGGGACAGCACCAGCTGGAGTTCGTCGGCCAGCTGCTGCTGGAGCAGTTGGGTGTGGATCGTGCCGCCGCCCTCGACCATCAGGCGCCGCACGCCCCGGGCGTCGTGCAGATGGTCGAGGAGGCGGGGCCAGTCCAGGTCGTGGCCGAGGGGGACGATGTCCGCGCGGATGCCGGCCCGGCTCGCCCGCTCGGCGCCTTCCAGCGTCGTGTAGAGCACCTTCTCGCCGCCCGTGTGCCAGAAGTTCGCCGCCGGGTCCAGGTCGCCGGAGGCGGAGACGGTGACCTTCAGGGGGTACTCGGGGAGGCCGGCCGCCACGCGGGCCGCCCGCCGCTCGGGCGAGTTGACCAGCAGCCGCGGGTTGTCGGCGCGCAGGGTGCCGGCGCCGATGAGGATCGCGTCGACGGACGCGCGGACCTCGTCGACACGGTCGAAGTCGGCCGGGCCGGACAGCAGCAGACGGTCGGGGCCGGTGTCGTCCAGGCAGCCGTCGAGGGAGACGGCCGCGGACAGCAGGACGTACGGGTGGGGCATCGCGCTCCCCGGCGGGTGAGGTGACGGACACGGCTTGGTTCAAGTTTGAAACAAACCTACACTGGCGGCATGACGACCCGCTGGCTCACCCCCGACGAGCAGCGTGCCTGGCGCGCCTACCTCGCGGCCACGCACCTTCTGGAGGACGCGCTGGACCGGCAGCTCCAGCAGGACGCCGGCATGCCGCATCTGTACTACTCCATCCTGGCCACCCTGTCCGAGGCGCCCGAGCGGCGGCTGCGGATGACCGACCTCGCCGAGGCGCTGAAGATCACCCGCAGCCGGCTGACGTACGCGGTGACCCGGCTGGAGAAGGACGGGCTGGTGGCGCGCGAGAGCTGCCCGTCGGACAAGCGGGGCAGCATCGCCGTCCTGACCGGTGAGGGGCTGGCCCACGTCGAGCGCGCGGCCCCCGGCCATGTGGAGACGGTCCGGGCCGCGCTGTTCGACCATCTCGGCGCGGAGCAGGTCGGGCAGCTGGAGGAGATCTGCGCGGGGATCACACGGGCGCTGCAGGGGGCGGACGCAGAGGACGTCCCCTGGCGCCGGCGGTCCGCGCCACCGTGCGGGTGAGTCACGTCATACCCGGCAGCTCTGCGGCGCCGCGTATTGCTTCAAGTTTCAAGCAGAGGTAAGGTCCCGTTCTGAGATTCTGCTTCAAATCTGAAGCAGCCGGACGGAACCCGGAGCACCCGCATGGCCGACGCCCCCGCTGTCCCCGCCGCCACCCCGCGCGCCCGCGTCCGGGTCCCGCTGCACTTCGCCGACGGCTACCGCGCCGACGCCGAACTGGTCACCTTCCACGGCCTCGTCGACGGCCGCGAACACGTGGCCGTCGTCCTCGGCGAACCGGGCGCGGTCCCGCTCGTCCGGCTGCACTCCGAGTGCCTGACCGGCGACGTCTTCGGCTCCGCCCGCTGCGACTGCGGCCCCCAGCTGCGCGAGGCCGTCGAACGCATCGCCGACCGCGGAGGTGTCCTGCTCTACCTGCGCCAGGAGGGACGCGGCATCGGCCTCTACAACAAGCTCGACGCCTACGCCCTCCAGGACCAGGGCCTGGACACCTACACCGCCAACGCCGCCCTCGGCCTGCCCGAGGACGCCCGCGACTACACCGCCGCCGCACAGATGCTCACCGCCCTCGGGATCGGGTCGCTGGATCTGCTGTCCAACAACCCCGACAAGGCCGGCCAGCTGCGCACCCTCGGTCTCGACGTCCGCGACCGGGTGCCGACCGGTGTCTTCTCCACCCCGCACAACGTGCGCTACCTGCGCGCCAAGGTCCTGCAGACCCAGCACACGCTGCCCCTCGCCGAGCTGGCGGACCGCGGCGTGAGCTGAGCGCGGAGGGTCCGGCGGGACGCCGGGTGACCCCCTGGAGGAACGTGGTCGTCGGGTGCCCCGCGGATGACGTACACTGGAGTCACAACGACGCGGGGTGGAGCAGCTCGGTAGCTCGCTGGGCTCATAACCCAGAGGTCGCAGGTTCAAATCCTGTCCCCGCTACTGAAGGCCGAGGGCCGGAAGCCGAAAGGTTTCCGGCCCTCGGTTTTTCTGTCGGCCGGCTCCTGCGCGCCTGCCGCCCGGCGTCATCCGGTCGGCCCTCACCGCTCGCCGCCCGCGCCCGCACCGGAAAACCTGGACGGGCGGGACGACGACCGGCAGGGACGGTGGGAGACGAGCGGTGCGGCTTGGTGACGCGACGGACGACGGGCCGTACCCCCGAACCGACGGGCGCGTTCCCGAGGCCGGGAGGGACTCCCTGGCCGACGAGTGGGTTCCCGACGCCGGGACCGGCTCCGCGGCCCGCGGCTGCGCCACCGGTCCCCAGGCCGACGGACGCGCCCCCGCCCTCGATCTCGGCCCCGGCGTACGCGCCCCCGGTGCCCCCGTGCGGCTGCCAGGTGCCCCTGTGCCCGACGCAGGCCCCTGGGGCGGTGCGGAGCCGCGGCCCGAGGAGGGCCGGAGGATCTCCGTCGCGCGGGCCTTCGTCCGCATCCTGCCGGCGCTGCTGATCGCCGCCGGCGCGGTCTACGACTACTGCACCCCGTCCGACTTCACCGCGGCCCCCTTCTTCACCGCCGCGCCCCTGGTCGCCGCCCCGCTCTACAGCCGCCGCGGCACCGCGCTCACCGGGCTCGCCGCCGTCGCCGTCGTGCTCGGCCTGCACCTGACGATCGGCATCGTCTGGCACACCGACGCCGTCACCGAGCTGGTGACGGTCGCCACGGTCGCCGTCCTGGCCGTCCTGATCAACGCCCTCGCGCGCCGCAGCAGCGAGCAGCTCGCCTCCGCGCGCGAGGTCGCCGAGGCCGCCCAGCGCGCCGTACTGCCCGAACCCGCCGAGCGGATCGGCGGGTTCCAGATCGCCGCCTGCTACGAGGCCGCCCGCGCCGACGCCTTCATCGGCGGCGATCTGTACGCCGTGCAGGACAGCCCGTTCGGCGTCCGGCTGATCGTCGGGGACGTGCGCGGCAAGGGGATGGGCGCGGTCGCCGCCGTGGCCGTGGTCATCGGGGCGTTCCGGGAGGCCGCCGAGCAGGAGGCCACCTTGGAGGCGGTCGCCCAGCGGCTGGAGCAGGCGCTGGCCCGGGAGGGCGCCCGGCGCGACGGGCTGGACGCGTTCGAGGGGTTCACCACCGCCGTCCTCGCCGAACTCCCGCACGGCGACTGGGTGGTCCGCGTCCTCAACCGCGGCCATCCGCCGCCGGTGCTGCTGTACGCCGACGGCCCCCTGCGCACGCTGCTGCCCGCCGAACCCGCGTTGCCGCTCGGCATGGGCGAGCTGGGTCCCTGGCCCGACCGCACGGAACTGGCCGCCCTTCCCGGCGGCGCCACGCTGCTGCTGTACACCGACGGCCTCTCCGAGAGCCGCGACCGCCACGGCCGCTTCTACGACGTCGAGGCGCGGCTCACCGGACGTGTCGTCACCGAGCCCGGCGCCCTGCTCGCCGCCGTCGCGAAGGATGTCCGGCGGCACTCCGGCGGCGGCATGGCGGACGACATGGCGCTGCTCGCCGTACGCCGACCGTGAAGGTCACCATGCGTGAGCGGATGAGCGCCCTCTGCATAACAATTGATGCACCATCACCGAAACAAGGTTTTGGACGTGACGCCTGAGGGGCGGTCAAGTCGCCCCTTTTGCGCCGGTCATGGCGTGAAAGTCCAAGCCAAGAATGTTAATGATCAAGACGAACGGCTTGGAATCCGGCTGCCGGGTCATTAACGTTCGATAACGCAGCGCGGTCGTCCCAGCCGTCACAAGAGACGGCTCCGTGCTCACGCGCCGAATCCCGTAGGGAACCGGGGAACCACCACTTTGGGGTGAATCTCGCGTCAGCCGCCGTCGATCGACGGCCGGTATACGCGCGTAGGAGACCTTCCTGCTCCGAACCCGTCAGCTAACCCGGTAGGCGAGACGGAAGGAAAGGAGTACGCCCGCGTGGCGTCCAACCGGCCTGCCCCGACAGCCCCGTCCGTGCCGAACCAGCAGGGCCCCGAGACCTTGGTCTACGGCGGCCACCGCACCGACGAGGGCCCTTGGGAGGAGTGGAATCCCACCGAGGAGTCCGTCCGTTCCGTCCGTGGCCGGCACCGCGTCGCCAAGCAGCGCGGCGGACTCGCCCGCAGCTCCACCGTGCTCGGCGTCGGCGTCATCGCCGCCGTCGGCGCGGGCGGCATGGCCAGCGCGCAGACCGGCAAGCCGCCGGTCTCCATCTCCATGCCCGACCTCCCCTCGGTCGGCTCGCTCATCTCCGACCACGAGGACGACCGGCCCCAGGGCTCCGCCACCCCGCTCACCGACATCGGCGTCACCTCCGACGACGACGGGCAGCAGGCCGCCGGCGCCGGTGAGGCGCTGCGCAACCGGATCATGGCGCAGGCCGAGTCGCAGCAGGTCCAGGTCGACGTCAAGGCGCAGGCCGCCGCCGAGGCCGCTGTCGTCAAGCAGGCCGCCGAGGCCGCAGCGCAGGCCGAGAAGGAGGCCGCCGCCAAGGCCGCCGCCGCGAAGGAGAAGGCGGAGGAGGAGGCGAAGAAGAAGGCCGAGGCCGAGCGCCTCGCCGAGCTCGCCAAGCAGTACGCGCTGCCGACCTCCTCGTACACCCTCACCTCGCGCTTCGGGCAGGCCGGCTCCATGTGGTCCTCCGGCTACCACACCGGCCTGGACTTCGCCGCTCCCACCGGCACGCTGATCAAGGCCATCCACAGCGGCACCATCACCGAGGCGGGCTGGGCCGGTTCCTACGGCTACCGCACGATCCTCACCCTCGACGACGGCACCGAGCTGTGGTTCTGCCACCAGTCGTCGATCAGCGTCAGCGTCGGGCAGAAGGTCGCCACCGGGGACGTCATCGGCCGCGTGGGCGCCACCGGCAACGTCACCGGCCCGCACCTGCACCTGGAGGTGCACCCCGACGGGCAGGCCTCCGGCATCGATCCCATGGCGTGGCTGCAGGACAAGGGCCTCAACCCCTGACACCTCGCCCGGCTCCCGATCCCCGGCGGTCCTGACGGCACACCCCCCGACGTCAGGGCTGCCGGTTCGTGTGCGCCGACTTGTTGGCACGTTGTTGGTTTCCGTGCGGAATGGGTCGATGACGCCGGGGTGTTGAAACGGAGCATGACTGCTCTTCGCAAGCTCGGTGCGTCCCACCTCGAGGTCTTCCCGCTCGCCCTCGGCGGCAACGTCTTCGGCTGGACCGCCGACGAGACGACCTCCTTCGCCGTCCTCGACGCCTACACCGCCGCCGGCGGCAACTTCATCGACACCGCCGACGCCTACTCCGCCTGGGTCGAGGGCAACCAGGGCGGGGAGTCCGAGACGATCATCGGCAGCTGGATCAAGGCCCGCGGCAACCGCGACGACGTCGTCATCGCCACCAAGGTCAGCCAGCACCCCGAGTACCGGGGACTGAGCGCGGCGAACATCGAGGCCGCCGCCGACGCCTCCCTGCGCCGCCTCGGCACCGACCACATCGACCTCTACTACACCCACTACGACCAGCCCGACGTGCCGGTCGAGGAGATCATCGGCGCCCTGGACGAGCTGGTGAAGGCCGGCAAGGTCCGCCATATCGCCGCCTCCAACATCTCCGCCGAGCGCCTGCGGGCCTCCCTGGAGTTCTCCGACCGCGAGGGCCTCGCCCGGTACGTGGCGCTCCAGCCGCACTACAACCTCGTCTCGCGCGACACCTACGAGGGCGACCTCCAGGACGTCGCCGCCGGCGCCGGCCTCGCCGCCGTCCCGTACTACGCGCTGGCCTCCGGCTTCCTCACCGGCAAGTACCGGCCCGGGGCGAGCGTGGACAGCCCGCGGGCGGGCGGCGCCGCGCAGCACCTGAACTCCGAGCGCGGCCGCGCGGTCCTCACCGCTCTGGACGAGGTCGCCCAGGCTCATGACGTCCCCGTGGCCACGGCCGCCCTCGCCTGGCTCGCCGCGCAGCCGACGGTCGCCGCCCCCATCGCCTCGGCCCGCACCACGGACCAGCTCCCGGCGCTGCTGGGCGTGGCGGAGCTGACCCTGACGGACGTGGAGCTGGCACGGCTGACGCGGGCGTCGGCCTGACCGACGCTCTCCGGCGTCCGCGGCGCGTTGACGGTTGCGGTTGCTATGACCGGTAGGGGTTGTATGCCGGATGCGCCGGATGGGCTCCGTAACCGGCGTGTCCCGCGTACCCCGCCTGTCCGGCGTACGGCGGATGCGGCCGGGCCGCCCCGGGACCGGGCCACGGCTGCGCGGGCCAGGGCTGCATCACCGGTACCGGGGGCGCGGCAGCCCGGGCCGCGTACTCCAGCGCCGGCCGGGCGAGCGCCCGCAGCCGCCACACCTCGTTCAGCAGCTCCCTCTCCCGTACGACGAAGTCGGCGCCGGCGCGGCCGAGGCGGCCCCGGTGCCGCAGGAACGCCAGAGACGTCGCGTAGGCCTCGTAGCGTGCGACCTCCTTGGCGGCCGGCTTGCCCAGGTGGTGGGCGGCGTACTCGCGGGCCATGCGGCGCGCCCGCATCGAGCCCAGCGCGAACGGCTCGGCGGGCGCGAGCCAGCCCGCGGCGACGTAGGCGGGCAGCTCCTCGCGCACGGTGCGCAGCTCGCGCTGCCGGGTCCAGATCACCAGCCAGGTCAGCAGCCCGAACGCGGGCATCATGAAACCGCCGTACACGGCGAAGAAGCCGAACGGGCCGAAGGACGCCGAGCCGTTCCACAGGGCGTGCATGCCCATGGCGAGCAGCAGCCCGCCCAGCGGGAGCAGGACGCGGAGCAGGCGCCGGCCCTCGCCGGACAGCGCGGCGATGCCGAAGCCGATGCCGGTCATGGTGGTGAACAGCGGGTGCGCGAACGGCGACATGATCACGCGGACGAAGAAGGTCGCCGCGGTGACCGAGGCGATGCCCCGGCCGCCGGTGAGCTGGTCGGTGCCGAAGGCGGTGCCGAGGTAGAGGATGTTCTCGGTGAACGCGAAGCCGGTCGCGGTGACACCGGCTATCACCACGCCGTCGACGATCCCGGTGAAGTCGCGTCTGCGGAAGAGGAAGACGAGCAGGACGGCGGCGGCCTTCGCCGACTCCTCCACGATCGGCGCTATCACCGTCGCGCCGAGGGTGTCCGCGCCGGAGGGGTCCGCGGTTGCCGTCGCTATCCACTTCGTCGCGAAGCTGTTGGCGACGATCGCTATCAGGGCCGCCGCGCAGGCGCCCCAGGCGAACGAGAACAGCAGGTTCCGCCAGGGGCCGGGCTCCACCCGGTCCAGCCAGCGGAAGGCGGTCAGCAGCAGCGGTACGGGGAAGACGGCGAGCCCCAGCCCGACCAGGAAGCCCTCGGTGCCGGTCTGCTCGCGCACCAGCGCGAGGATGACCAGACCGGACAGGGCGAGCAGCGTGATGAGCGCGCCGTACCGCACCCCTCTGCGCTGCCACCAGTGCGGGTGATGGAGCGCACCGTCGCCGGGGCCGCTGGGGTATGTCGGATACGGGGGACTCGTGGCCACGGCAATGACCCTAACGAGGGAGAGCGTCGCTCGCGACGTTGACGGTGGCGTCAGTCCGGATCTTGGTCGTCCCGCGGATGCGGTACGCGGCGGAAGAGCAGGTCGTTCACGACGTGGCCCTTGTCCAGGCCCTGGCCCTCGAAACGGGTCACCGGCCGGAAGGCGGGGCGCGGCGCGAAGCCGCCGTCCGGCTGGGTGTTCTCGAAGTCGGGGTGCGCGGTGAGCACCTCGAGCATCTGCTCGGCGTAGGGCTCCCAGTCCGTGGCGCAGTGCAGGATCGCCCCCGGCTTCAGCCGGGTCGCGGAGAGGGTGAGGAACTCCGGCTGGATCAGGCGGCGCTTGTGGTGCCGCTTCTTGGGCCACGGGTCCGGGAAGAAGACGCGCAGGCCGTCCAGCGCGTCGGGGGTGAGCATCTCGCGCAGCAGGATGATCGCGTCGCCGTTGCCGACGCGGATGTTGGACAGGCCGTGGTGGTCGGCGAGGTTCAGCAGATTGCCCTGGCCGGGGGTGTGCACGTCCACGGCGAGGATGTTGGTGCCGGGGTCGGCTGCGGCCATCTGCGCGGTGGCCTCGCCCATGCCGAAGCCGATCTCCAGCACGACAGGGTTGTCGTTGCCGAACAGCTCGGTCAGGTCGAGGGTGCGCTGCCCGTCGATGTCCAGCCCCCACTTGGGCCACAGCCGCTGCAGGGCGTCCGCCTGCCCGGCGGTGACCCGGCTGCGGCGCGGCTGGAAGCTGCGGATGCGCCGCTCGAAGTGCGAACCGGCGGGGTCGGCCTTCGGCCCGTCCGGGAACCGCGGCTCACCCGTGGCCCGGGTGTGCCGCACGGAGACGCCGGGCTCCGCTGCGGGGGTGGGCCGGTGGGTTTCGGGAGCGTTGAGGGAGTCAGACACAGTGGGATCGATTGTACGGAGGCGCGTTGCGGTGTGCGGGGCGCGGCTTGTGGGGGGGGGGGGGGGGCGCGGTT
>NZ_JBFAMH010000027.1:0-93605 GCF_040656475.1 Streptomyces sp. NPDC049915 | reverse complement strand
CCATCGGAAAGGCTCGTCTCGCCGTGCACGATCACGTGCTCGGGAGGTTGACCGCGTCTCGCTCGTATGGCCCGGCTGGGGGTGCCGCTCCGTCGGCCGGTGGCGGCGCCGTTCGTGCCGGGCGGCTTCAGCGCACCCCCGGTCGAGGCCGTACCGACGCCGCGGGAGCGCCGTCGGCGCGGCCGGCGCCGTGGCCGTCCGGAGCGGGAGGGCAGCGGCGGTTCCTGACATCGGTCAGGGCCGGATGAGGGCCTGCTCCAGCAGGCCCTGCAACGTGCGCTGCTGATCCGGGCCCAGGCCGGCCAACGGCGAGTCCCGTTCGAGCAGTTCGAGGAGCCGGGTCTGCAGGGCGTGGCCCTGCTCGGTGAGCACCAGGTGCCGGGCCCGGCGATCGGTCGGGTGCGGGCGGCGCTCGACGAGGCCCTGCTTCTCCAGCCGGTCGACCACGAAGGTGGCGTTGGACGGCTCGCAGCTCATGCGTTCGGCGAGCTCCCGCATGGTCATCGGCCCGGTCATCTCCCGCAGCGCGGTCGCCTGCGGCGCGGTGAGCCCGAGCGCCTCGGCGCGTTCGCGCACATGGTCGGCGATCTGCTGGGCCAGGCCGTTGACCAGTCCGCACAGCCGGCGCTCTGCAACGGCCTGCGGCTCGACGGTCCGGCGTGGCAGCCGCTGGACGACTGACCGTCCACCGTGCGGCCGAAACGGACAGGACCCGTCCCGATGCGGATGGTGAACGGGCCCTGTCCGCCCAGATGATTGTGCTGGCCGGGGCCCGGCCGGAACCACGGGTGCGCACCGCCCGCCATGGTGAACGGCGCACACGCCGTGCGCGCGGCGTGCGTCCCGTGTGCGCCATGCCCGGACGAGAGCGCGCGGCGACATGCCGCCGTACGCCCCGGGTACCCGGCCCGCATGAACGACCGCAAGACACCCGATCCGCGTGAGGCCGCCCAGGCGGCGGAGACCGCCGACGAGCAGCGGGCCGCGTCCCGCCCCTTCGACTACCCCCACGACGAACGGCGCGCCGGCGTCCGCGCCACCCGGCACATCAGCCGCGAACAGGCCGACGCCGAGAGCGTCCCCGGAGTACCCGGCGGCTACGGCACCACGGGCGGCGGGCAGCCGAACACCCGTGGCGCCGACGCCCGGCCGGGCCGGGACGAAGCCGACGAGGAAGCCGGCGTGACGGACATCGTCGCGGGCCTGGAACCCCATCCCGACCGCAAGGAGTGACCGCGGCGGTCCGGCAGCCGGTCCGACACGCGGTACGCGCTCTCACCCCCGCGTGCTCCACGGGGGCCGCGGCGACGATACTGGCAGGACACGTCGTCCCCGCCCTCACGAACGGACCCATGCCGATCTCGCCCACGGACCGCACCGATCCCTCCACTACACCCCCGACGCTGTGGCCGGCCCGCGGCCGGTTCCTGGGGTCCGCAGCCGCCGGCGTGCTGCGCAGACACCTGCAGCGGCTGAAGGACGACGGGGCCGTCCAGGACTTCCTGGAACTGCCCGAGGACGAATCTCCCGCCGGACAGCGCGTCTTCGAGGCGCGCTGGCAGGTGCCCGAGGCGGTGACCGTCCGGGCACGGCTGACCGTCGCCATGGGCGCCGGCCACGGCCAGGAATGGCTGCTGGTCGCGGAGGCCGAACGGCCGTGGGACCTGCGCTGGCCGTCGCCGGCGGGTGTGTTCTGGCCCGCTGAGCCGGACGGCGGCTGGGCGCACGAGTCCGCGACAGGACTTCGTTTCCTCCAGGTCAACGCGCTGCCGGAGGACGACAAGGCACTGCGGCGGGTGCTGAAGGACGCCCTGCGCGACCGCTGGAGCGTCCATGTCGTCGTCCACGAGGCGATGACGCCCGACGAACGCGGCCGTGGCCCGCTCACCCGCTTCCTGCCGCCGGGCCTGCACCACCGCGTCGTGGAACACCGGGCCGCCCCGCACCAGCTGCGCGCCCTGAACTACGCGCTGCGCGACGCCGGGGTCGAGGTGCCGCGCGGAGGCGCCGCCGTCCTGCCCGGCGCCCCGGTTCCGGACGGCTGGAGCGCCGCGGACTTCTCAGTGCGCAGCGTGTTCCTGGACGGCTCGGAGCCGGTGGAGCTGGTCGACGCCGTGACCCGGTTCGCCGCCCTGGCGCGGCCGCTGCCGGACGGTGCCGCGGAACAGCTGGGCGCGCTGCGGGAGGGGTGGCACCTGTACACGCTCGAGGAGGAGCTGGAGCGCCAGCGCGCGCTGGTCGCCATGTACGCCGAGGCGCTGGAGGCGATGACGCGCTCCCGTGACCTGTACCGGGAGGCCGCGGAACGCGCGCACGAGGCCCTGGCCGCCTACCGGGAGACCGCCGCGGCGACCGTGGGTGACCAGCCGGCACCGGCGCGGCCCGTCGGCGGTCCGCTCCAGCAGCTGACCCGGACCTTCGAACGCCTGAAGATCTCCGGCCGTTCCCTGCGCCCCGCCGCCCTCCGCGAGCCTGCCGCTCCGGCCGGTCCGGCCGCCGCCGAGGAGGCCGCCGCCGACGGGACCACCTCCTTGGGTGAACCGTCCGTCGTCGGCGAGATCAGCTCTTCGGGTGAACTCTCCGTGGACGGAATCCCCTCTGCACGGGAGCCCGCCACCGCGGACAATGCCACCCCGCCGGGTGAGCCCGCCGCCGTCGGCGAGTCCGCTCAGGACAGCAGCGGCAGCCGTTCCGCGGAGGAGCCCAGTGTGCGCCGCTCCTCCTGAGTGAGAGGCGCGCGGCCCGTCGCGGCACGGGCGTAGTGCTCGTCGCTCCAGTCCAGGGGCACGGGCCGGCCCAGCAGCCCGTCCAGGGTGGCCCGCACCGCGGCGAGGCCCTCCGGCGCCGGGCCCGCGGCCCCTGGCAGGGAGACGGTGAGGTCGAGGTGGTGCACGGTGGCCTCGACGGCGAGCGTGGTGAGCAGGTCGCCCGCGGTCAGGACGTGGCCCTGGGTGCCCACGGCGCGGGCCGGGTCGGCCGCCGCACCGGCGGTGACGGTGGCGGCCGCGGTCTCCAGGTACAGGTCGCGCAGCGGGCCGAAGCTGAGGAACATGCTCGCGCTCACCCGTGTCCAGCGCCGCCCGTGCGCGGCGCCGACCGGATCCGGCGCCCAGTCGTGCCAGTAGGTCACGGCGTCCCGGTCCGCTGGTGCGGTGGCCGGCGTGTGCAAGGCGACGAGCGCGCGCTGGGCGTCGGAGAGGCAGTGGAAGACGAGGTCGCGCACGGCCCATCCGGTACAGCCCGTGGGCAGCCAGGACTCGTCGTCGCCGAGCGTTTCGACGACCGCGGCGAAAGCCCCGTAGGAGGCGCGCAGAGCGGTGACCGGGGCGACGGCGTCCGGGTGCTCAGCTGTCATGCGGCCAGCGTAGGGAGCGCACCCCGGCGGTCCGCCACCGGTTTCCGGCCATCGGCAGGTGTCGCCCGGCGCAGTCGGGATACGCGGACAGGACAGCACGACGCCCCCGTCCGGAGGGGAACACCACATGGGCAGCGAGCACCGCGCACCGTCGGCCGCGCACCATTCCGACACGACCCTCCGGGTCAACGGCAAACCGCACACCCTGACCGTCGACCACCGGCGTACCCTGCTCGACCTGCTGCGCGAGGATCTGGATCTCACCGGCGCCAAGAAGGGCTGTGACCACGGCCAGTGCGGCGCGTGCACGGTCCTGGTGGACGGGCGCCGCGTCAACGCATGCCTGCTGCTCGCCGTGGCGGCGGACGGCTGCGAGGTGACGACCGTGGAGGGCCTCGCGGGCGACGGCGAGGCATCCCACCCGCTCCAGCGGGCCTTCGCCGAGCGGGACGCCTTCCAGTGCGGGTACTGCACGCCGGGCCAGCTCTGCTCCGCGCTCGGCGCGCTCGCCGAGGCCGACGCCGGGCACCCCTCGCACGTCACGGACCCGGCGGCGCCGTCCGGCCGGCCCGTGCCGCTGACCCGGGAGGAGATCCGCGAGCGGCTCAGCGGCAACCTGTGCCGCTGCGGCGCGTATCCACGCATCGTCGACGCGGTGGAGGACGTGATCCCATGAAGCCCTTCGGCTATGTGCGGGCGGGCAGCGTCGCGGAGGCCACCGAGGCGTACGCCGCCCACCCCGGCGCCCGATACCTCGGCGGCGGCACCAACCTGGTCGACCTGATGAAGCTCGGCGTGGAACAGCCGGCCGTCCTCGTCGACGTCACCCGGCTGCCGCTGGCCGCAGTGGAGGAACTGGCGGACGGCTCCCTGCGGGTGGGCGCCCTGGTCCGCAACAGCGACCTCGCCGCGCATCCGCTGGTCCGCGACCGCTACCCGGCGCTCTCGCAGGCGCTCCTCGCGGGCGCCTCCGGCCAGCTGCGCAACGCCGCCACCACCGGCGGCAACCTGATGCAGCGCACCCGCTGCCCCTACTTCCAGGACCTGTCCAAGCCGTGCAACAAGCGTCAGCCGGGCACCGGCTGCGGCGCCCTGGACGGCGTCCACCGCGACCACGCGGTGCTCGGCCACTCCGAGAAGTGCATCGCCACCCACCCCTCGGACATGGCGGTGGCGCTGGCCGCGCTCGACGCGCGCATCGAGGTGTACGGCCCCGGCGGCGCCCGGGAGATCGCGGCGGACGTCTTCCACCGGCTGCCCGGGGAGCACCCCGAGCAGGACACCGAGCTGCGGCCGGGCGAGCTGATCACCGGTGTGCGGCTGCCGGCGGCGACGGCCGGTCTGCCCTCGCGCTACCGCAAGGCCCGCGACCGGGCGTCGTACGCCTTCGCGCTGGCGTCCGTCGCGGCGGTGCTGCATGTGGCGGACGGGGTCGTGGAGCGGGCCGGAATCGCCTTCGGGGCGCTGGCGCACCGGCCCTGGCGGGCCCGCCGCGCCGAGGAGGTGCTGCGCGGCGCGGCGCCCACCGCGGCCGCGTTCGAACACGCCGTCGATCTGGAGCTCGCCGAGGCGCGGCCGCTGCGCGACAACGCGTTCAAGGTGCCGCTCGCCCGCAATCTCGCCGTGGACGTCCTGACCGGCCTGGCCCGGTCCTCGGCGACCTGACCTGCATCCGCCAGGAGGAAGCATGACCGCCACCGCCGTGGGCGCGCCGGCCGAGCGCCGTGAAGCGCGTCTGAAGGTCTCCGGCACCGCCCGCTACGCCGCCGAGCACGCCCTGTCGGGCCGGCTCTGCGCCCGTCCGGTGCCGGCCACCGTCCCGCGCGGCCGGGTCACCGCCGTCGACGCCTCCGCCGCGCTCGCCCTGCCCGGCGTCGTCGCGGTGCTCAGCCACGACAACGCGCCGCGCCTGGGCAAGTCGAACGATCCGACGCTCGCCGTGCTGCAGGACGCGCGGGTGCCGCACCGCGGCTGGTGCGTGGCGCTGGTGGTGGCGGAGTCCCTGGAGGCGGCCCGTGCCGGTGCCGCCGCGGTCCGGGTGACGTACGCGGAGGAACCTCACGACGTGACGCTCACCGAGGACCATCCGGAGGTGTACGTCCCCGAGAAGGCCAACGCCGGGTATCCGGCGGTGCGGGAACACGGAGACCCGGAAGGCGCGTTCGCCTCCGCGGCCGTCCGCGTGGACGCCACCTACCGGGTGCCGCCGCTGCACAACCACCCCATGGAACCGCACGCCAGCACCGCCCACTGGGACGGCGAGCGGCTGAAGGTGTACACCTCCAGCCAGGGCACGTCCGTCGTGCGGATGGTGCTCGCCAGACTGTTCGACCTGCCCGAGGAGCGGATCTCGGTCGTGGCCGAGCACGTCGGCGGCGGCTTCGGCTCCAAGGGGACGCCGCGCCCGGACGTCGTTCTGGCGGCGATGGCGTCGCGGGCGACGGGACGACCGGTCACGATGGCCTACCCTCGCCGCTTCCTGCCCAGCTCGGTCGGTCACCGCGCGCCCACCGTGCAGCGGGTGCGGCTCGCCGCCGGCGCCGACGGCCGGCTGACCGCGCTGCTGCACGAGAGCACCACGCACACCTCGCGCATCAAGGAGTTCGTGGAGCAGGCGGCGGTGCCCGCCCGCGTCATGTACGACGCCCCCGGCCACCGCACCGTGCACCGCGTCGTCCGGCTCGACGTGCCCACCCCGTCCTGGATGCGGGCGCCCGGCGAGGCGCCGGGGATGTACGCGCTGGAGTCCGCGATGGACGAACTGGCCTGCGCCCTGGGCATGGACCCGGTCGAGCTGCGGGTCGTCAACGAGCCGGAGAGCGAGCCGGACAGCGGCAAGCCGTTCAGCAGCCGGCACGTCGTGGAGTGTCTGCGCGAGGGCGCCCGCCGGTTCGGCTGGGCGGAGCGCGACCCGCGGCCGGGGGCGCGGCGGCAGGGGCCGCTGCTGCTGGGCACGGGGGTGGCCGCGGCGACGTACCCGGTCGTGACGCAGCCGTCGACCGCGCGGGCGCACGCCCGGCCCGACGGCACGTTCCTCGTCGAGATCAACGCCACGGACATCGGCACGGGCGCCCGGACGGTGCTGGCGCAGGTCGCCGCCGACGCCCTCGGTGTTCCGCTGGACCGGGTGCGCACCGAGGTGGGCAGCAGCGACCTGCCGTACGCCTCCCTGGCCGGCGGGTCTTCGGGCAGCGCCTCCTGGGGCTGGGCGGTGCACGAGGCGTGCGCCCGGCTGGCCGAGCGGCTCGCCGGACGGCCGGAACCCCTTCCGGCGGAGGGGCTCACCGCCGAGGCCGACACGGCCGGGACGGCCGACGCCGAGAGCCCGTACTCCCGGCACGCCTTCGGGGCGCACTTCTCCGAGGTCGCCGTGGACACCGTCACCGGTGAGGTCCGGGTGCGCCGGCTGCTGGGCGTGTACGCGGCCGGGCGGATCCTCAACGCCCGTACGGCGCGCTCGCAGTTCGTGGGCGCGATGACGATGGGCCTGGGCATGGCGCTGACGGAGGACAGCACCGTGGACCCGGCCTTCGGCGACTTCGTCCAGTCCGACCTGGCGTCCTACCACGTGCCCGTGAACGCCGACGTGCCCGACATCGAGGCGCACTGGAGCGAGGAGGACGACACCCACCTCAACCCGATGGGCAGCAAGGGCATCGGCGAGATCGGCATCGTCGGCACGGCGGCGGCGATCGCCAACGCCGTCCACCACGCCACGGGCATCCGCCTGCGCGACCTCCCGCTGACGCCGGACAAGGTGCTGGAGGCGCTGACGGGCATGCGGTGAGCCCCGTCACCTTCGCGTGCCGGCGGGGGGTACGACGGCGACGGCCGCCACGGGGTTCTTGTGCCCCTCGTGGCGGCCGTCGCGCCGCGCGATCCCGAAACCCGGCCCTACTCGGAGGAGACCCGCTCCCCCACCGCCGCCGGGGTCGCCGCCGGTTGCGGGGCCGGGCGTTCACCGGCCGGCCGCACGCACAGCGCCGCGAGTGCGGTCAGGGCGGCGGCGAGGACCAGCGGGCCGGTGATCCAGGGCGGTGCGGCCGTCAGCACGAGGAAGCGCGACAGACCCGCCACGTCGATCCGGCCGACCAGCAGTCGGGCCGCCGCCAGGGCCGCCGGTACGGCCACCGCCGCACCGAGGACGGGCAGCGCGGGGCGCCGGCGGGTGAGCAGCAGGGCCGGCAGCAGGCACAGGGCGGACAGCCCGAAGGCCACGCCGTACACCCGGGCCGGTGCGCCGTCGCGGTGCAACGGGAACCAGGCCACGCCGCACAGGGCGAGAACGAGCGCGGCGAGACGGCCGGCCATGACGCGAGCGCGGCGGGCGGCCCGTCCTCGCGGGACGACGAGGGCTGTTGGGCCGGGGCGGCCGCCTCCGCCGCCGGTTGGTCCGCGGCGGGCGGCGCGGGCGGCGCCTGCGCGGCGCGCTGCTCCCGCTCGCGGGCCGGCCGCCCGACGAGTCCACCAGCTCCTCCGCCGGGCGGCCGGTGGCGGCGGGCGGCCGCCCGCACGGCCTCGTCGCCGCGGTGCTGCTCCGCCGGTTCGCGGTAGAGCAGTTCCATCAGCCGGGTTACCTCAGCGACCGGGCGGTGCGCGGCGGCGGCGCGGATCATCTCGTCGGCGTCCCCGGCGCGGTACGGAGGCCGGGAGAACACCGCGACCAGCCGGCTGGCGTCCTCCACGGGCCGTTCGACCCCGACGGCGCGCAGCACGTCGGTCGCCGCGCCCGCGTACTGCCCGGACTGCTGGAGGTTGAGGGATGCGGTCGCGCCTGGTCCGAGAACTCGCGGGACTCGGCGGGCCCGTTGGAACGGACGTTCGCGAGAACGGTTTCGCCGCGCGGGGCGGTAACCGGGCCCGGAAACGGGAATCCGTGAATCGAAAGCGGGGGAAGAGCAGACGCGGTGCGGCGCTCCGCGCCAGGGGAGGACTCGTGGACACGACCACCACGCGCGCCGCCGTCCTGCCGGCCGACGTCCTGCCCGACGCCCTCCATCCGGACGACATCGCCGCACTCCCCCGCGCACCGCGGTTCCCGCGCCGTCTCGCGCACCGTGCCGCACCGGCGAGCTGACCACCGGAAGTCCCCGGCCCGCACACCCTCTTCACCACCGCGTCACGACGGGCGACGAGACCCAACTCCGCGCCGATCACGCAGAGTAAGGAAACCATTCACCCGTTCGATTCGTATAAGTGACTGGAGGTCGCAGGAACGCGCTGGCCAAGGGGCGCCGCACGGCGGCACCACGTGTTCGATGCAGTACCGACGAGGGAGAGACGATGCAACCGTTCGCGCTCAACTACGCACGGCCCGCTGCGGAGTTGGAGTTCTCCGTTCCGTACACCTACGACTCCGGGCTGCAGTTGAACGTGCTCATCGACGGCCGGATCGCCGCCCGCGACCACGCGCTGCTGAGGGAGCTGGGGACCACGACGTCGACGGCGGGCTCCAAAACCCACTTCGACGACTGAACGCGAGACCGCCGACAATGACCGTACTGATCCTCACTTGTGAAGAGGACGTGACGGCCGACATGGTGGTGGTCCACCTGAACGCCGCCGCGGTACCAGTGGTCCGGCTCGACCCGGCCGATCTCACCGAGGGCGTCGCGCTCTCCGGCGAGTACGTCCACGGGGCGTTCCGCGGCCATCTCTCGTCCGCGGGACGCCTGGTGAGCCTGCACGGCCTGCGGTCGGTGTGGGTCCGCAGACCCGGCGCCGCGGCCGCGCGGGCACCGCACGCGTCGACGTGGCTGACGGAGGAGTCCGCGCAGGCGCTGTACGGCATGCTCCGCGGCAGCGGCGCGCGCTGGATGAACCACCCGGACGCGGCCCGCCGTGCCCGGCACAAGCCGTGGCAGCTGCACCTCGCCCAGCGCTGCGGGCTGCCCGTTCCGGCCACGCTGATCACGACGTTTCCGCAGGCGGCCCGGGAGTTCGCCGAACGCTATCCGGATCTGGTCGTCAAGCCGGTCTCCGGCGCGCATCCGCAGGATCCGCCGCGGGCGGTGCCGACCAGCCGGATCGCGCCGGACACCGACTTCTCGGCGGTCGCCTATGGCCCGACCCTGCTGCAGCGCCGGATCGCCAAACGGGCCGACATCCGGCTGACCGCCATCGGGGAGCGCCTGCTGGCCGCCCGCAAGCCGGCCGATCCGCAGGCGCATCCGGACCTGGTCGACGTCCGTTTCGACGCGTCGGGCAGACCGTGGGAGCCGGCCGAGGTGCCGCCGCGGGTGGCGGAGGCGGTGCAGGGCTATCTGCGGGAGGCGGAACTGGCGTACGGCGCCTTCGACTTCGCCGAGGACGCCGACGGGACCTGGTGGTTCCTGGAGTGCAACCAGTCGGGCCAGTTCGGTTTCGTGGAGGTGGACACGGGCCAGCCGATCGCCCGCGCCATCGCCGAATGGCTGGGGCGGCCCCTCACGGACCGGCGGCCCCAGCACGTCAACTGCACCGGCTGCGTCCTGCCCTGAGCCGTAGGGGCGGACCAGGCCGGTGCGGGGTCACTGCGAGCGCGGTGCGGGCAGCATGGCGGTGCGCTGCCAGCCGGCGCCGGGGTGGGCGGAGCGCGGGGACGGGTCGTGGTAGCCCGGAGAGCGCAGCGGGCGCAGGACCATTTCCAGCTCCCTGTTCACGCGCTCGGCCTCCCGGCGCACCTCGGTGGGTACGTCTCCGCATTCGGCGATCAGTCGGTCGTAGATGGGGGAATCCTGGAACACCCGGTGCTCTTCCTCTCGTGGGCCCGCGTGGTGGGCACGAGGGTCGAGTCTAGGCGCCCTCGCCGACGCCCGGGTGCGTTACCCCGCAGTCCCGCACACCGGCGATCGGCCGGTGTGCGGGTCGTCAGGGGTCCGTGCGGGTCACACCGCAAGGGACAGGCCGTTGTCGCCGTCCGTCTCGCTGGTCTGCGGCTGCGGCCGGTTCGCCGCCAGAAGCAGGGCGTCCGCCCTGGCGATCGCGTCGTACACGCTCGTCGTGCCCATCAGGACGCACAGGGTGTAGCTCACGTCCTCCAACTCCCGGGCCGTCGCCGGCCTCTCCCTCTCCGCCTGGGCGATCTTGAGTGATGCGTACTGCGTCAGCAGATGCCTGACGACCTTCGGGTCCGGAACCAGCACGGAGCTCCCCTCTCTCGATTTTTTGCTCCGTATGCCCCGCCCTGGCAGGATCATGCACGCTTTCCTCGCTGAATGGCAGGATTTACGGCCATGACGGGCCGTGGCGACCAAATTTGTCACGCACGGGTCGCGGAACCATCACGGCACGGGCACGTCCGCCGAATTCACCCGAACCGAGGGCGAGTCGCCAGGAACCGCTTCTTCGCCGCGCCGGGGGGAGTTGGACAGGGAGCACGGCCTCCCCGTCTACGAACGGTGTCCACCGATGAGTTGGTCCGCCCGCGCCCTGTGCGCGCTCTACGTCGTCACCAGCGCCGGTCTGGCCTGGACGGCCGTCCTGGACTTCGGCCACGGTCCCGCCCGGGCCGGGTGTCTGTTCAGCGCAGCGAGTCTGGTCCCGCTGATCGCCCTGGTGCGGGAGACGGAAAGCCCCGGGTGCGGCGGCGGCGCGCGGCCGGACGCGACGGAGGCGCTCGTCCGCGCGGAACTGGGGGCGGCCTGCTGCGAACGCTGGTGGACCAGTCTGGGCACGTCCCACGACGCGGCCTGCCGCCACCGCACCCACCGCAGCAACGCGGCCTGACGTCGGCCGCGTTAAGGGGGCCCGGCTCAGGCTTCGGCCGCCAGGGCGGCCGCCAGACCGTTCAACCGCAGGCGGGTGGCGCCACGCAGGTGCGGGAGGTCGTGTTCCGGCTCCGCCGACGCCGCCAGGAAGGCCGCCTGCTCGGTCCACCGCAGCCGGGTGCCGTCCGACTCCGGGTCCAGTTCCACGGTCACGAGCGAGGACCAACGCACGACGTCGTCCACGCGGGCCGTGTAGGCGTAGACGATCCGCGAGCACGGCGTGATGTCGAGGTACCGGGACCGGTAGCCGAGTTGCTCCGGCGGCGCGCCGGGAACGGGGAAGACACTCGACGCGGCCTCACCGCCGTCCACCGCGAAGTCGTGACGGTACGCCACCTCGCGGCCGGGCAGCTTGAACCACCGGCGCCGGAGGGGCGCGTCGGAGAACGCCTCGAACACGGCGCTCGGCGGGGCGGCGAGACGGAGTGACACCGTGAAGGTGTCGTGCCGCACCCCGGCGAGCGGGGCGCCGGATCCCTCGGTGGCGGCGTCGGGCGCAGTGGCTCCCATGGTGCCCAAGTCTCCTCACGGGATGTCAGGGATGTCAGGTGGTCGTTACGTTCGGAGACCCGGGCCGCAGGCATGGGCGCCCTTGACCGCGAGGCATCCTGGGCGGGCCTCCCATGTTTTACCCATCAGCACATTACTGCTTGCGCCCCGGACCCCGTCGGCCTTTGTTCCGCCGTCCACCGTCTCCCCGGTGCCGTCGAACGCTCCGCGGGACGATGCACGCGAGAGGGGATCGTCGACCGCGGCCGATCCGCGCGACACCGGGGTGGGTGGCTCTCGGGAACGACGACGCGCGTGCAGCCGCCGCTCAGGCGGCCTGCCCCGCGTGCAGCGCCGTGTAGGCCCCGCCGCGCCGAAGGAGTTCCTCATGGGTGCCGGTCTCCAGGATGCGGCCCTCGCCCATCACCACGATCCGGTCGGCGCCGCGGACCGTGGACAGCCGGTGCGCGACCATGAAGGTGGTGCGGCCACGCAGCAGCCGGGCGAGCGCCTGCTGCACCAGCGCCTCGGAGCGGGTGTCGAGTGCCGAGGTCGCCTCGTCGAGGATCAGCACCTTGGGATCGCGGATCAGCGCGCGGGCGATGGCGAGCCGCTGGCGCTGCCCGCCCGACAGGCGCGCCCCGTGCTCGCCCACCAGGGTGTCCAGGCCTTGCGGGAGCCGGTCGACGAACTCCAGCGCGTTGGCGTCGCGCAGCGCGGCCCGCACGGTCTCCTCGTCCGCCTCGTCCTCCATGCCGTAGGCGACGTTCTCCCGGACCGTGCCGTCGAACAGGATCGACTCCTGGGGTACGACGGACACGAACCGGCGGTAGGTGCGCAGGTCGAGCGTGGCCATGTCGGTTCCGTCCAGCAGCAGCCGCCCCGAGGTGGGCCGGATGAAGCCGATGACGAGGTTCAGCACGGTCGACTTGCCCGCGCCGGACGCGCCGACGAGCGCGACGGTCTCACCGGGCACGACGGACAGCGTGAAGTCGCGCACCACGACCCGGTCGGCGTCGTAAGCGTGGCCGACGCTCTCGAAGGTGACGGCGCCGCGCAGGGAGGTGAGTTCGGTCTTGCCCTCGTTGTCCTCCAACTCGGGCGCCTGGAGGACCTCGCCGACGGAACGGACGGACTCCAGGCCCTTGGTGATCACAGGGGCGAGGCCTGCCAGGGTGGTCGTGGAGTTGGTGAGGGTGGTGAGAAAGGCGCTGAGCATGACGACGTCACCGGCGCTCACGCCCCACACGCCGTGGTAGGAGACGAGGGCGGCACCCTCGAGGACACACACGCCGACGACGTTGAGCACCACCCAGGACAGCGAGCCGAAGCGGCCGTTGACGAGGTCGAGGCGCATCCCGGAGCTGAGCAGCCGGCGCAGGGTGCCGTCCATGCGGCGCAGCGCCTTGCCCTCCAGGCCGTGGGCGCGAGTGACCGGGATGAGCCGGGTCATCTCCGTGACGCGCGAGGAGAGGGCCTCCACCTCATGCCGGAAGTTCTCGTTGTGGGTGCGCAGGCGGGCCCGCAGCCGGGCGACGAGCAGGGCGGCGGCGGGGACGACCACGAGGAAGACGGGCAGGAACTCCGGTGTGCGCACGGCGATGATGACCAGTCCGCCGGTCAGCACGGTGAGGGCGCCGAGGCCCAGCTCGGCGGTCTGCTGGACCATCTGCTCGACCGTCTCGACATCGCGCACCACCTTGGCCTGCAGCACGCCCGCGCTGACCCGGGAGTGGTAGCCGATGGAGAGCTGCTGCATGCGCGTGCACAGCGCCGAGCGCAGTGTGGTGCCCATGCGGCGCACACTGCCGTAGAGGAGACGGACGTACAGCAGGTGCAGCGGGTAGTTGACGACCAGGATGAACATGATGATCCCGGTCGAGGTCCAGATCCGGTCCACCGGCCCGTGCTGGACGACGGTGTCGATGATGGACGCGGTGATCAGCGGCAGCAGCCATATCGGGCTGTGCTTGACGGTGAAGACGACGACCGCTGCGGCGAGGCGACGGCGGTCGGCGCGAAAGAGGTAGGCGAGCGTGCGGATCGGGTGTTCGTCCCGGTAGCGGTGGTCGAGCGGTCTTTCCAGCGACGACGCCATCGGCGGTGGCCTTCCCAGGTGCGGAGTCAGGAGTAAGCGGTTTCTCCACGCTGGGGTCCACGACTACACCAGGCGCGGCCGCCTCACACGCGCTGTCCGCTGTCCGAGACGTGCGATCCCCACTCGCCGAGCGCGCGGGCCAGTTCGGTGGTGGCGCGCGAGATCTCCGCGTCACCCTCGGCCATCAGATGGCGCAGCACACCGCGCCGGTCGCGCACCGCCTGACGGGCGGCCCGCTCCCAGGTCACGTGGTTCTCGCGGTGGTTGAGGAGCTTGGGGTAGGCGGCGGCGGTGCTCTCCCACTGCCGGGCGTCCGCGATGCTCTTGAGCAGCTGGATGATCCGCGCCCGGCAGGAGACGTGGGGCAGCTGGGCCAGTTCCCACAGGAACGGGACGGTGACGGCGGTGGCCTGTTCCACCACGAAGCCGTACTGGCAGATGCGTTTCCGCACATCCTCCAGCGCGGCACGGGCCGTCGCGGGGTCTCCCCAGGCGATCGTGTTCAGCAGCAGCGGGATCGCCGCGGCGGAGCCGGTGGAGTCCTTGATCTCCGCCCAGGGCACCTGCCCGAGGCCGGCCAGCGGCGCCTGCCGGGCCGCTGCCGCGGCGGGGGCGTCGCTCTCCGTGCGCGATGTGCTCTGCTGTCCGGTCGGAGCGGTGCGCATGACGTGGGGCCTTTCCACGGCGGTCGGGTCAGCTCGCAGGGGCCGGTCGGCCCGGGAGGCCGGACGGTTCGCCGGCCGAGTGCCTCACGTGCCCGCACACCCCGGCGGCGCCCGATGACCGTTGCGCTGTCGACGCAGGTGAGAGCACGTCTTCTCCCTGAAATGACGTCAGGACCGGGCGCCCTCCCGCGGGTTGACGCCACGGCTATTATCCACGCAGACGGCGCTCGCGTGCAATTGCACGAGAAATTGCGCGACACTGCGTCGACGGGTCGGTCACGGCAAGGAGACTGCGATGCCACCAGTACGCAACGGAGTGCGAGCGAGTTCGCTGGACGCCCGGTGGATGAAGAGCCGGTACAGCAACGCCGAGGGGAACTGCGTGGAAGTCGCACCCCTGATCGAGGGCGGCATCGCGCTGCGCAACTCCCGTGACCCGGACGGCCCCGCGCTGATCTACACGGCCTCGGAGATTGCGGCGTTCCTGGCGGGCGCGAAGGACGGCGAGTTCGACCACCTGGTCTGACGCGGACCCGGGGCCCGTTCGGCCGATCCGGGCTCGGACCCAACTCCCCCGGATCGGGTGGACGATGGGCCGCATCGGGAACGAGTACGATATTCTGGCCGCCAGGTCTGCCGGTCAACGGGGAGTGAAGGATGTCCGCTCAGTCGCATCGCCTCTCCCGGCTGGAATCGTATCTGGACCGGTCGGAGCCCGCGCCGACTTTGCTGAAGATGCTGGTCGGCGTCCAGCTGGCCGGTTTCCGCGAGGACGCCGGGTACTCCCAGGACCAGGCCGCCAAGGAACTCGGTTTCAGTGGCGCCAAGCTGTCCCGCATCGAGTCCGGCAAGAGCCGCCGCCCTCCGGCCGAGAGCGATGTGCGCGACCTGCTGACGCTGTACGGCACCGACGAGTACGAGGCGTCGGTGCTGCTGAGGCTGTTGCAGCGGGCCGGTGAGCCCGGCTGGTGGCAGCGCTACGACAAGCGGCTGATGCCGGAGTGGTTCGAGCGGCTGGTGGGGCTCCAGGAGGCGGCGGCCACCATCCGTACCTTCGAGATCCAGTACGTGCCCGGTCTGCTGCAGACTCCGGCCTACACGCAGGCCGTCGTCAAGCGTGGCCTGCCGAACGCACCGGCGGGCGAGGTGCAGCGCCGCGTGGAGCTGCGGATGCGCCGGGCCCGGCTGCTGCTGCGGGAGGACGCGCCGCAGCTGTGGGCGGTCGTCGACGAATCGGTCCTGCTGCGCGTGCTGGGCGGCAAGGACGTCATGCGCGAGCAGCTCGAGCACCTCATCGAGATGGCGGAACGCCCGAACGTGACCGTCCAGGTCGTGCCGCTGGACGTGACGGACGCGTCGGCGCCCGCGATCCCGATCACCTACCTGCGCTTCGACGGTCTCGATCTGCCGGACGTGGTCTACCTGGAGCACATCCGCAGCGCGAACTTCCTCGAGGACCGCGACGAGACCGAGGAATACCGCTTCGCCCTGGACCGCCTCGCGGATGAGGCCCTCAAGCCACGCGAGACGATCGAGCTGCTGCGCGAGACGGTGAAGAGCCGCTACACCTAGGCCCCGTCGCTCGGATCAGGCCGGCTGTGAGGTGCGATACCTCTGGGCCCACCCGAGCGGGGCTCGGTGCGTGCAGTTGCAAGGGGTCAGACGATCCGGCCCACTCCGCCGAACTCGATCCACTCGTGGCTGAGCTGGCGCGGCGCGACCTCGGTGTCCGGGCGCCAGGTGGAGACCTCCACCAGGCCTGGCTCCAGGATCTCCAGCCCCTCGAAGAGTTCGGCGACGTCCTTCTCCTGGCGCACGCGGCCCCAGCGGCCCTGCGTCGCCTGGTCCATGAAGTCGGTGACGAAGGCGCGCACCTCGGGATCCTCGCTGACCAGCTGGCACATCACCAGGTAGCTGCCGGGCACGAGGCGCCGCGCGACCCGGCGGGCCACGGCGAGCGGCCCGTCGGTGTCGCTGTCGGGGATGCAGTGGAAGACGGAGTTGAACAGCACGGCGACGGGCTGGGAGAAGTCGATCAGGCGTCGCGTGTCGGAGTGGTCGAAGATCTTGTCCGTGTCGCGCAGGTCGGCGTGGATGACGGTGGTGCGCTCGTCCTGCTCCAGCAGCGCCCGGCCGTGCACCAGCACCATGGGGTCGTTGTCGACGTAGACGACGTGCGCGGTGGGATCGAGACGCTGGGCGACCTGGTGGACGTTTTCCTGGGTGGGCAGGCCTGAGCCGTGGTCCAGGAACTGCCGGATGCCGTGCTCCCCGGCGAGGGTCCGCACGACGCGCTGCAGGAAGTGACGGTTGTTCAGGGCGAGCCGGCGGGTGCTGGGGACGACCTTGTCGAGCTGCTCGCACGCCGCGCGGTCGGCGGCGTAGTTGTCCCTGCCGCCCAGGTAGTGGTCGTACATGCGCGCGGCCGTCGGCACGGAGGCGTCGATCTCCGTGGACAGCTCCCCGTCACTCCGCATTGCGTCCCCAACTCCCGTAAACGGCACCGGAACCGGCAGCACAGAGAGTACAGGCCCGGGGCACGGCGTTGGCCCGTTCGGGTACACGCATCCCGAACCTTCGCCGGTGGTCGCCGGGCCCCGTGCGGCCTCCCTCAGGAGTGGCGCCCCCTCCGATACTCCTCCACGCCCGGCGCCCGGTGCGCCTCCTCCATGGCCACCAGACCGCCCACCGCCTTCGCGTCCGGCCTCCGCCGCCGCGCAACCGTTCCAGCAGGGCGTCCACCGCGTGCCGGCGTGGACCCGGCCGGTACCGCGGTGTCACGGGTTCCAGGGGCGTCTGTCTGGTCATTCCCGCGACGTTACTGTCGCGTAACGCAGGCGCGGCCCGGCTTGTGCCGCTGCCCAACGCACCGGCCCCGGCGGCACCACCCCGCCGGGGGCGGCCGCCGGGCGGGCGGACGGTCAGGAAGTGTGCGGGCAGTTGCCCCGGTACTCCTCGATGGTCAGGCTCGGCCGCGGCAGCGGGCACAGGAACTGCTCGTAGCGGGTGTCGTTGCCGATGAAGCGCTTCAGCCACGCGATGCTGTACTTGGCGATCGTCGTGTTCGAGGTGTTGGGCGTGAAGTGGGTGGCTCCGTTCAGCTCCAGGTACGCGCGGTCCAGGGAGGCGGGGAGACTGCTGTAGAAGGGCTCGGCATGGGTTGGCCACGGAGGGCGATCGTGTCGCCGTCGACGCCGAAGATCAGGGTGGGGGTGCTGACCTCCGGCCAGGTCTTGTCGAGGTTCCACGGCGTCAGCGGGATCGCCGCCTGCAGCGAGGGCCGGGCCTTCGCGGCCTCCAGGCTGCCGCCGCCCATCGAGTGGCCCATGACCCCGAGGCGTGTGCTGTCGACGCGGCCGCGGACGGAGCTGTTCCGGGTGAGGTAGTCGAGCGCCGCGAGCAACTGCCCTCCTCTCGAGTCGGTGGTCCAGCGTGGTGAGTGTGTCGATGGTGAAGACGACGAATCCCTGCGACGCCAGGCGCTCGCCGAGCCAGGCGATGGAGGACTGGGTGCCGGTGCAGCCGGGTGAGACGGCGATGGCCCCGAAGGTGCCGTCGGCGGTGCTGGTCGGGTAGTAGATGGTGCCCCCGCCGAAGCCGGTGACGGAGAGCCGCGAGACGGTCGTCTCGGAGACGGCGTACGGCCCGCGGAGCGCCTCGATGCTCGCCGCGGTCGGCGCCGGGCCGCGCTCGTAGGGGTTGTCCGCCCCGTGGGCCGCGGTGCCGCCCAGGGTGGTCAGGGCGACGACGGCGGCGAGGGAGGCGGCGAAGGCGGCGAGCCGGCCGCCACGGCGGGTGGAACGGGTGGGGCGGGCTCGGTGGGCCGGGGCCGCGGTGCTGGTGCGCGGGTGCTGCACGACGAGTGGTCCTCTCGGTCGTGGCGAACGCCCGCCCGGACGAGGGCACGGCTGGGGTGCCGCGACCTGCGGGCGCCGCCGTTGAGCTGGCGGTGCCACTGTCGGCGGGGGGCTGCCGCGCGCGGACCGGCAAAGTCACCGGTCTTGTCGCCGTGTTGCCGGAGGTACCAGAGGGACATACCGTCTTCTTTACGCATATCCCATCGCGTATCGTCACGGATTCTTCACCGGCTTCGAACGCATCATCGGCTCGGCCCGGAGCACCCGTGAAGACATTCCCGAGGGCCTAGGGGGCTGTCGTGGTCTGGGTCGCCGTTCTTCTGCTGCCGTTGCTGTCCGTTCTGCTGCTGATCATGGATCGTATGGAGGACCGCTTGTTCACCGCCTTGCCGGTCAGACACCGGCACGCGGCGCGCCGACGCCATCTGCGTCTCGTGCGCGGCGGGCGGGCGGGTTCCCCGCGCAAACACGCGGCGGACGCCGTGGCGTCCGACCCGGCCGGGCCCGCCGAGCGCCCGGCGGCGTGAGCCGGTCCGTTCGGTCCGTTCGGTCCGGGGTGTCCGCGGACCCGGCGGTGTGCCACGCTCGTGCGTGACCTCGCCGGAGGACCGTGAAGACGACCCTGTGAAGGAGTGGCATGCGCATCGGACTGCTCGGCACCGGACCCTGGGCACGCTTGGTGCACGCCCCCGCGCTCGCCGAACACGAGGCCGTGGACTTGGTCGGCGTCTGGGGCCGCCGGCCCGAGGTGGCCAAGGAACTGGCCGGGAGCCACGGCACCAGGGCCTACGACGACGTGGACGACCTGCTCGCCGACGTGGACGCCGTCGCCGTCGCGCTGGCGCCCGATGTACAGGCCGAACTCGCGGCGCGGGCCGCCCGGGCGGGACGGCACCTGCTCCTCGACAAGCCGCTGGCCACCTCGGTCACCGGCGGGCGCGCCGTGGCCGACGCGGTGCGGGAGGCCCAGGTCGCCTCGATCGTCTTCTTCACCACCCGGTTCCAGCCGGAGTCCGAGGCGTGGATCACCGAACAGGCGGAGCAGGGTGGCTGGTTCACCGCGCGGGCGCAGTGGCTGGGCGCGGCGTTCGCCGAGGGCAGCCCCTACGCGGCCTCCCCCTGGCGCCGGGAGCGCGGCGCGCTGTGGGACGTCGGCCCGCACGCGCTGTCCGTCCTGCTGCCGGTGCTGGGGGACGTCGAGCAGGTGGCCGCCGCGGCACACGGGCCCGAGGACACCGTGCACCTGGTGCTGCGGCATGCCGGCGGCGCCTCCGGCGCGCTGGACCTGAGCCTGACCGCACCGCCCGAGGCCGCCGGCGCCGTGGTGGAACTGCGCGGCAAGTCGGGCGTGACGCGGCTTCCGGAACGGACCCAGGGGGCGCAGCAGTCGTACGCCCGGGCCGTCGAGGCCCTGCTGGCAGCCGCCCGGGACGGCAGCCCCCACCCGTGCGACGCCGCCTTCGGCCTGCGGGTCACGACGATCCTCGCCGAGGCCGAGGACCTGCTGCGGGGCTGATCGACGAGAGATCCCCTAGGCTCTCGGCTCCGCGGGACCACTGCTCGCCGGAGCGGCGGCCCGGTCGTCTGCGTAGGGCTCGTCGCTCCAGCGGAACCAGGCACGGTCGTCCTCGATGTGCAGCAGGAACTCGGCGACCGGGCCGTGCGGGGCGTGCAGGGTCACCGTGCGGGAGATGTCGTCCCAGACCCGCTCCCACGCGTCCCAGTCCTCGTCGTCGGCCAGCGCCAGCTCCCGCTCGAACAAGGCGCGCACCGAGCCGAAGGCCGGACCGGCGGCGAACCGCCCGCGCAGCCAGGGGAAGTCGGCCTCCTCGACGACGACCTCCCCGATCGCGCCCGCCGCACCGGTCAGTCGCCACACCTGGCCCTGGTAACCCATGACGCCTCTCCCCCCTCGCCCGGCGATCGCGCGTGGATCATGCCGTGTGCCCCAGCATCGCACCCGGCACTGACAGCGCCGCGCGGCCCGACCCGGGGTGCGGGAGGTGGAGGGTCGTAGGAGCGTGGGGGTGTGGCGAGGCTGCGTGGTGCGGTGGCGGGCCGGGAGCAGGACCGGCGGGGCTGGCTGCGCGGTGCGCCGCCCCCTCCGTGGGTGCGCGTGCTGCCCGTGCTGCTGATCGCCGGTGTGTGCGCGGCCTCCCTTGTCACTCCCGAGGCCCAGGACATCGGCTTCCTGCTCGGCGCGATCCCGCCGCTGGCCGTGCTGTCGTACGGGCCGATCGCCACCGCGGTACTGGGCGGCGCGGCCCTCGCCGTGCTCAACATCCCCGTCTTCCATCTGAACCGCCCCGGCAACACCGACCTGCTCACCCTGTCCTTCGTCGCGGCGCTGAGCATCTTCGTGTCCTTCGTGCGCAGCCGCCGCGACGCCCAGTTGGACCTGGAGCGCACGGTCGCCGAGGCCGCGCAGCGCGCCGTCGTGCCGCCGGTGCCGGAGCGGGTCGGGACGGTGCGCTGCACGGGGCTGTACCGGGCGGCGGAGCGCGGCACGCTGGTCGGCGGCGACTTCTTCGACGTCCGCAGCGGGCCGTACGGCGTGCGGGCGGTCCTCGGCGATGTGCAGGGGCACGGCCTGTCGGCCGTCGCGACGGTGGCCTCCGTGCTGGGCGCCTTCCGGGAGGCGGTGCTCGACGAGCCGGACGTGGAGTCGGTCGCCGCGCGCCTGGACCGGCGGCTGGTGGTGGACTCGGCGCGCACCGAGCACGCGGAGTTGTTCGCGACGGCCGTGCTGCTGGAGTTCGCTGCGGACACGCGGGCGGTGCGCGTCGTGTCCTGCGGTCATCCGGCGCCCCTCCTGCTGCGCGGCGGCACGGTCACCGAGGTGCCGGTGAAGCCGTGGACGCCGCTCGGCCTGGGGCTGGCCGACACGCGTCCTCAGGCCGGCGCGGCGGTGCCGTTGCTGCCCGGCGACCGGCTGCTGCTGGCCTCGGACGGGGTGCTGGAGGCGCGGGACGAGGCCGGTGAGTTCTATCCGCTCGAGGAGCGGCTGGCGGGTTTCGCCGAGGCGGGCCCGGACACGCTGCCGGGGCTGGTCTGGGCCGACCTCGTGCGGTTCTGCCCCGAGATCCGCGACGACGTCACGATGCTCGCCCTCGCGCCGATGCCGCCGGACGCCCGCTGACGCCGTCCGCCTGTCCGGCCGACTCACCCTCGGCGTCGATGTGCGGCATGATCCGGTCCAGCCAGCGGGGTGTCCACCAGGCGTGCTTGCCGAGCAGGGTCATCACCGCGGGCACCATCAGCAGCCGCACCACGGTGGCGTCGATGAGCACGCTGACGGCGAGGCCCAGACCGAGCATCTTCACCACGATGTTGTCGCTGAGGATGAACGCGGCGAACACGCTCACCATGATCAGTGCCGCGCAGGTGATCACCCGCGCGGTGATCTCCAGGGCGTGCGCGACCGAGGCTTTCGCGTCCCCGGTGTGCAGCCAGGCCTCGTGGACGCGGGAGAGCAGGAAGATCTCGTAGTCCATGCTCAGTCCGAAGATGATCGCGAACATCATCATCGGCACATAGCTCTCGATGGGCACCTTGCCCGAGACGCCGAGCGCCGGCCCGCCCCAGCCCCACTGGAAGACGGCGACGACCACGCCGTAGGAGGCGGCGATGGACAGCACGTTGAGCACGGCGGCCTTGACGGCGACGAGCAGTCCGCGGAAGACGGCGAGGATGATCAGGAAGGCGAGGGCGACGACCACGCCGATGATCAGCGGCAGCCGGCTGGAGACGATGTCGCGGAAGTCGACCTGGGCGGCGGTGGTGCCGGTGACGTAGCCCTTGGCGTGAGTGCCGGCGACCGCGTCGGGCAGGGTCGTGTCCACCAGCCGGTTGGTGAGGTCGGTGGTGCCGGCGTTCTGCGGGCTGTACTTGGAGTAGACGGTGCCGATCAGGACGTCGCCGTCCGTGGTGGGGGTCAGCGGGGTGACGGTGGCGGCGCCCGCCACGGCGTTCAGGGTCTTCTGCGCCTGGGAGGACAGGGCCGAACGCTGGTCGCTGGGTACGCCGCTCTGGTCGATGACGACGGTGAGCGGGCCGTTGGAACCGGGTCCGAAGGCGTTGGTCATCAGGTCGTAGGCGCGGCGGTCGGTGAAGGAGGTGGGGTCGGCGCCGTCGCCGATGTGGCCGAGCTGGAGGGAGAAGACCGGAATGGCGAGGACGACGACGGTCACCACGCCCGCGGCCAGGTAGTACCAGGGTCTGTGCTCCACGCGCTGTGCGTAGCGGTGCCAGGTACCGTGCGGCACCGCACCCGGGGCGGCATCGGTCTCGGCGACCGGCCGGCGCACCCGGTAGCGGTCGATGCGTTTCCCGATCAGCCCGAGCAGCGCAGGGACGAGGGTGAGCGCACCGAGCACCGCGGTGACGACCGTGACGGCGGCGGCGAGTCCCAGCTTGCCGATGAAGGAGACGCCGGACGCGTACAGGCCGGCCAGGGCGATGATCACGGTCGTGCCGGAGACCAGGACGGCGCGTCCGCTCGTCGTGGCGGCGCCGCCCGCGGCCCGCACCGGATCAGCGCCGTCCATGAGATGTTGCCGGTGACGGGTGGTCAGGAACAGGGCGTAGTCGATGCCGACGCCCAGGCCGATCATCGTGGCCAGGGTCGGGGAGACGGTGGCGAAGGTGAACGCGGCGGCGAGCAGGCCCAGACAGGCCAGACCGCCGATGACGCTGATCAGCGCGGTGATCAGGGGCAGGCCCGCGGCGATGACGCTGCCGAAGCCGACCAGCAGCACCACGATGGCCACGGCGAAGCCGATCAGCTCGCTGACCCGGTCGTCCGCTGGGGGCCGGGCGAGTTCGCCGAGCGGTCCGCCGTACTCGACCTGCGCGCCGGCCGAACGCAGGGGCTGGACGGCGGAGTCCACGCCGTTCAGGTAGTCGTCGCCGAGCGTGGAGGGCTGCACGTCGAAGCGGATGGTGATGTACCCGGTCTTTCCGTCACTCGACAGTGGGCCGACACCGCCCTGCGGCGGCTTGCCCTGTGTGGAGCCCGGGGCGGTGAGCGGGTTCTGCGCGGTGAGGACGTGTGGCAGTTTCTGCAGGTCGCCGACCGTCGTGGACATCTGTGAGCCGAGCGCCGTCAGGGACTTGCTGCCGTCGTGCAGGACGATCTGGCTGCCGTAGCCGCCGGCCGCCGGGTCGTGCTCCTTGAGAACGGTCAGGCCCTGCGAGGACTGCACGCCGGGCAGGGAGAAGTTGTCGGAGTACTCGCCGCCGAAGCTGCGGTTGAGCACCTGGAGCGCCCCCAGGGCGACGAGCCAGGCCACGATGACGACGACGAAGTGCCGGGCGCACCACTCCCCCAGCCCGCGCAGTCCCCCCGCGGCCGACGCGCCCCCTGACGCGGCGCGTCGGTGTCCCCCACTGCGTTCCCGGGTGCGTGCCATGGACCCGACCCTTCCTCGCGTACGCCGGGTGGGGTGCTCGACCTCTCCCGTCCGACCTTTCCCATTAGACGTCGGGGGCCACAGCGCGGCATCCCGGATGATCGGCACGGGGAGGGTTACGACGGGCGGCACCGCGGTACTCCGGCGGCACGAGAAACGGCTGCGGCCCGCGTGCCCGCGCCGTCCGGATGCAGGGTGCGCCGGATGGATGAATGGTGAGAGTGGACTCGTTGCGCGCACCGGGTCGTCGCAGCCGTCCGGACCGGAGGGAGCACTGCCATGCCGACACCACAGCCCGAGGCGTCCAAGCCGTCCGAGGACCGGGCCACTCCCGACAGCCTGCTGCACGCCCGCACCGGTACCGACGTCTCCGCGGAGGACGTCGTGCTGGCCGCGGGCCGTGACATCACTCCGCGCAACCTGGAGTGGGCCAAGCGCAAGCTGGACCGGGAGGGGCCCGCCGCGCTGGACAAGCTGCTGCCCTGACGGGCCGGACGCTTCGAGCCGGGACCGTGCCGTGGGGCGGTCTCCTCGCCGTCGAGGAGACCGCCCCACGTCGTGTCCCGGTGGGAAGAGGTATCGGTCAGCTCTCCGTCACGTCGTCGTCGACGATGTGCATCGCGGCCTCCTCCGCGCCGGCCGCGCCCGCGTCGATGCCCTTGTCCGCGGCGACGGCGTCCTTCTCGGTGTCTGGCCGCACACCCTCGTCGGGTGCGACAAGACGCCCGGCGCGGTCCGCTCCGGCCTCCGGGTCGACGGGTTCGCCCTCGCCGCCGGGCAGGTCGCCGATGGCGTCGCCGGCGGGCGGTTGCACGTCCGGCTGCTCCTGGGCGAGCCGCTGGTCGAGACTCTCCCCGTCGTGCTGCTCGGCGGCGGTGGTGCCGTGCTTTGTGACGCCGAGCGGCTTCTCCGGGGGCGAGTAGCCCTCGTCCAGGGTGTCGTCATAGGTGCGTTCGCCGACGGCGTCCTGCATGTCCAGGGGCGCGGCGTCCTCCTGCTCCTCGTTGCTTCCGGTGGGCTGGTAGGCGTCGTCGGCCATCGGTTCGGGGCGGGTGCCCATGCTGCCTCCCTCGGGTGCCGTGTCGCCTCGTGATGTGCGTGTGGCGTGATTGCGTCTGCCTGTTCCGCGTTTCCCGTTCGGCCGGGTCCAACCCCCTTGGCCGGTGGCCCGCCTGCACCTTCGGGGGCGTCCTGGCGCGCCGAGGGCTGCCGCTATCATCACTCGCACACTCCGCGTGACCGTCCGTCCACGCACCGGCGTACGGTCCCGCCGGCTGCGCGGTCGCCGCGCCCCCCGGGGCTCCCCACGGGGCCGCGGCGGCACCCCCCACCCCCCACGTCGCCGGTGCCGGTCCACCCGCGCGCCGGCACGAGCGAAAGCAGCGACCATGAGCAACAGCGGCGGCAGAGGGCTGCAGGCCGGTGCCCTGGGCATGACGGACACCGTGGTGATGGCGGTCGCCGGCAGCGCACCGGCGTACTCGCTGGCCGCGACGACCGCGGTCCTGGTCGGCGCGGTGGGGCTGGCGGCCCCGGCCGCTCTGCTCTACTGCGCGATACCGATGCTCGGCATCGCGCTGGCGTTCAGCCGGCTCGGCCGCCTCGACGCGAACGCGGGCGCCGGCTACTCGTGGGTGGGCCGGACGCTGCATCCCTTTCTCGGGTTCCTGAGCGGCTGGGCCCTGGTGGTGTCGGCGACCCTGTTCATGGTGGCCGGTTCGCTTCCCGCCGGATCGCTGACGCTCGCCCTGTTCGACCCGGGCCTCGCGGACGACACCGCGCTGTCCACGCTGGTCGGCGCGGGCTGGTTCCTGCTGATGCTGGGCGTGGTGCTCGGCGGCGCCCGCCTCACCGCGCGGGCCCAACTGCTCATGTCCGGTGTGGAGCTGGCGATCCTGGTGCTGTTCGCGGTCCTGGCGCTGGGCCACGTCGGACAGGCCCGGTCCTTCGACTGGTCGTGGTTCGGACTCGGCCACTTCGACGGCGTGTCCGGGTTCGCCTCCGGGACGTTGGTGGCCGCGTTCTCCTACTGGGGCTGGGACGTCACCAGCAACCTCAGTGAGGAGACCCGCAACAGCCGCCGTACGGCCGGTCCGGCGGGGCTGATCGGGGTGGGTGTGGTGTTCGTCCTGTTCGAGGTGTTCACCGTCCTGGTGAACACACTCCTCACCCCCGAGCGGATCGCCGCACACGGTGCCGACGTGCCGGCCGCGCTGGGTGAGGTGATCTGGCCCGGCTGGGGCGGGAAGCTGCTGACGGTCGCGGTGATGCTGTCCACCATCGCGACGCTGGAGACGACGCTGATCCAGGTCACGCGGTCGCTGTTCGCGATGGGCCGGGACCGCACCATGCCGGCGGCGCTGGGCCTGGTGCACCGCAGCTGGAACACGCCGTGGGTGGCGATCGCCGTGGTGGGCGCGGTGGCGCTGGTCCTGTTCGTCGCGTCCACGGCCCTCGGCACGGTGGGTGAGATCCTCGCCGACGCGATCCGCGCCATCGGCCTGCAGATCGCCGTGTACTACGGTCTCGTCGGCGTGGCGGTCGTCGTCGCCTATCGACGGACGCTGCTGTCGTCGCCGGGTGCCTTCCTGCTGAACGGGCTGTGGCCGCTGCTCGGCTCGGCGTTCATGTTCTGGGTCTTCGCCGAGTCGCTGGCCGAGCTGAGCGGCGCGGCGGTCGGGATCGGGCTGGGCGGGCTGGCGGCCGGGCTGGTGCCGATGCTGTGGTACTGGCGGCGGGGCAGCGAGTACTACCGGCCGGCGAGACTCGACGCCTCGCGCACGGTGGAGACGGACTACGTCCCGGCCGCCGGCCCGGCCCTGGCGCCGGGCGGTTTCGAGGGCCTCCCCACGGACTTCTGAGGGGGAGGCAGGACGATGACGCGGGAGCGCTTCACGCCCGACTTCGACCCCGACTGCGGCGACGCCGCCCTGACCTCCGCACGCCAGGACGTCGTCATCGGCCGCTGGCAGGGGCTGCGCGCGCTGCTGCGGGCCACGGGCCCCGACTGGGCGGTGCGCGGACACCGGGTACGGCTGCTGGCGCAGGCCTGCGCGGACCGTTCGACGGTGGAGACCTGGCTGGCCGCCGAGCCGCGCAGCGCCGACGCACTGGTGCTGCGAGCCGCGACGGAGACGACGCGGGCCTTCAAGGTGGCCATCGCCGCCGGGCGGGGCGTGCCGATCGAGCAGCGGCGCATCGACTCGGCCGTGTCGGCCTGCCACGCGGCGACGGAGGCCTGCCCGCAGGACCCGACACCATGGGTGTCGCTCGTCTCGGTGGCCCGGCTGTACCCGTCCGGGGTGCGGCGGCGGGAGCTGGCCCGCTGGTGGGACGAGCTGCACCGGCGCGACCCGTACAGCATCGAGGGGCACCTTCAGGTGCTGCACTACTACTCCGCGCGCTGGCACGGCACCCACGGCATGATGTACGACTTCGCCCGTGACGCCGCCGGGGCGGCGCCGCCGGGTTGCGCACTGCCGGTGCTGGTGCAGTACGCGCGGGTGGAGGAGTACCGCTACGCCCTGGACGCGGCCCGGGGCCGGACAGCCGCCGTCGCCTCCGGTGAGCACTGGAGCCACCCCGGCGCGGTCGCCGACGTGCGGCGCAGCTGGCAGCGCTGGATCGCCGAGCGCGGGAGCACCCCCGTGACACCGGCCGAGCTGCGGGATGTGCACCATCTCGCCCACGCGGCGTGCCTCGCCGGGTGCGCGGACATCGGCGCCGCGCTGCTGCGGCTGGTGGGCCGGCGCGCGACCCGAACGCCGTGGTCGTGCACCGGGGACCCGGCCCGTCAGATCACCCGGTGGCGGCGAGAGCTGGGGGTGGAGGGTTAACGCGTGTCGTGTGGATCATCCCGGCGTGGCGGTGGGCGCCAGGTAGATCCGCAGCGTGCTGAAGCGGTGCGGCTGCCAGGTGCGCGCGTAGTCGGCGGGTGCGCCGCCCGGGGGCGTGAGGTGGGCGGTCGGGACGTGGTGCGCCGTGCGGGTGATGCCGGCCGCGGTGGCGTTCGCGTTGGGTCCTGAGATGGCGGCGGAGGCACAGCCGGCGTAGTAGGCGATCGGCAGGGCCTCGTGGCCGGTGACCAGGCAGGGCGGGTGCACCCCCAGCCGGTGCAGCTCGGCGGCGGTACGAGCCCACGCCCGGTGCTGCGCGGTGGTGCGGCGCACGGTGTGGCTCAGGACGGCGTACTGCACCGCGAGGTGCCCGGCGAGCGCGAGCACCGCGGCCGCCGTGAGCAGCGGGCGCGGACGCCCGCGGGGGCCGGTCAGCAGGGACAGCAGGGCGTCCGCGACGGGCAGGGACAGCAGGGCGTACGCCGGGAGGAGGAACCGGGGGGCGGCGTAGCCGATGAGGAACAGGTACGGCACTGCGGCGGTGACCGCGCAGGCCAGCGGAAGCAGCGTGGGCAGCGTGCGCCCGGCCCGGACGGCGACGGCCAGGCCGGCGGCGGCGAGCAGCGGCAGGGCGCACCACCACAGGGCCACCGCCGGGTGCGGAGCCGGTACGTCGCAGGGGCGGCACAGGGTGCGTCCGTCCAGACTGCGCAGCTGGTCGTCGACGGCGAGGTGCAGGCCGAGGCCGCCCTGGAGGCGGGAGCCGTCGGCGAGACGGCGCAGCAGGCCCCCGTAGTCGGCGTACGCCTCGATCACCCACTGCGCTGCACCGGCCGCGAGGCCCGCCACCAAGGCGAGAAGCGGTCGCCACCGCCGTCTCGCGGCCCCGAGGACGAGCAGCGGGGCGGTGGCCCAGACGGCGTCGGTGGGCCGCATCAGCGCCATGAGAGCGGCCGCGGCCCCGACGCCGCCCAGGGCCCACCGGTCGGCCGGGTTCCGCCACCCCCGCAGGAAGCAGCCGGCGCAGGCCAGCGCACCGACGGCGACCCAGTAGTTGGGCATGGCCTGCGGGGCGTAGAAGAGCGTGACCCACAAACCGGCGAACAGTGCCCCGGCGGTGGCGAGCACGCGGACGGGGAACAGGCCCCGCCAGGCGCGCAGCGCCAGGTACAGGGCGAGACCCGCGAGGACGGCGAGGTAGCCACGCAGCAGCGACGTGGACGACGACCAGGACGCGACGGGCGCCACCAGCAGGCTGACACCACGCGCGCGTGGCGCGCTGAAGTACGACGCGGGGGCGTGGGCGGAGACCTGGCTGACGTACACGGTCTCGTCCCAGCCGAGGCCCATCGACGGGTGGACGAGCAGCAGCTGGGCGAGCGTGAACAGACCGGCCACGACGGCGAGCGGGCCGTCCGTCCCGGCCGGCGCGGGCGGGGCCGAGGAGGCGACGGGACGCCGGGCGGGCCGGGTGCGGTGCGCGCTGTCGGCCATCGCCGGCCCTTCCCTGCGGTCGCTGGGTCCGCGCGCGGACTCGGGCAACCGGCCGCGCGTGCGGTGATCAGCGCCAACGTAACCGGCTGCGCCGCCCGGGGCCCGCGGGGCGCGGCCGGGCGGAGGACAGCGCACAGTGCTGCGGCCGCCGGCCTACGGGCCCGCGCCTCGCGCGCGACGCCGGGATGATCCAAACGCCAGGGCCTAGCGGGCGTTCGGGGCGCGGTGCTGGGGCTGCTCGGGCTCCGAGCGCCGCGGGGCGGGCGGAACGGCGCGCACCGTGGGGCTGTCGGTGGACAGGGTCACCTCCTCGCCGTGGTGGCGGATCGTCAGCGGCGGCCCCGACAACAGCGTGTAGACGGCCTTCTCGGGACCGATCTCCACGCGCAGGCAGCTCTCGCGCAGCCGCAGGTGGAAGGCGAGCCGGCTGAAGTGTTCGGGCAGGCGGGGCGCGAAGCGCAGGCTCTCGCCCTCGCGGCGCATGCCGCCGAAACCGGCGACCAGGGCCGTCCAGGTGCCGGCCAGGGAGGCGATGTGCAGTCCGTCGCGGGTGTTGTGCTCCAGGTCGGCCAGGTCCATCAGCGCGGCCTCGGCCGTGTAGGCGTAGGCGAGGCGCATATGGCCGGCGCGGGCGGCGACGACGGCCTGCACGCACGCCGACAGCGAGGAGTCGCGCACGGTCAGCGGCTCGTAGTAGGCGAAGTTGCGGGCGATGTGCTCCTCGTCGAAGAAGCCGTCGCAGGTGTACATGGCCAGCACCAGGTCCGCCTGCTTGATGACCTGCTTGCGGTACAGGTCGAAGTAGGGGAAGTGCAGCATCAGCGGGTACTGGTCGGCGCGGGTGCCGGCGAAGTCCCAGCGCTGGTAGCGGGTGAAGCCCGCGTGCTGCTCGTGCACGCCGAGCTCGTCGTTGTAGGGGATGTTCATCGCCGCGGCGGCGTCCCGCCAGGTGGCCGTCTCCTCGTCGTCCACGCCGAGGCGGGCGGCCTGCTCGCGGTGGCGTTCGGCGGCGTCGGCGGCGGCCAGCAGGTTCTGCCGGGCCATGAGGTTGGTGTAGGTGTTGTCGTCGCAGACCGCGCTGTACTCGTCGGGCCCGGTGACGCCGTCGATGTGGAAGGCGCCGGTGGAGTCGTGGTGGCCGAGGGAGCGCCACAACCGGGCGGTCTCCACGAGCAGTTCGAGGCCGGTCTCCCGCTCGAAGGCGACGTCGCCGGTGGCCGCCACGTACCGCACCACGGCGTCCGCGATGTCCGCGTTGACGTGGAAGGCGGCCGTGCCGGCCGGCCAGTACGCGGAGCCCTCCTGCCCCTCGATCGTCCGCCACGGGAACGCGGCGCCGCGCAGGCCGAGTTGGGCGGCGCGCTCGCGGGCCGCGTCCAGGGTGTTCTGCCGCCAGCGCAGGGCCTCGGAGACGGCGCTGGGCGCCGTGTAGGTGAGCAGCGGCAGCACGAACATCTCGGTGTCCCAGAAGGCGTGCCCGTCGTAGCCGGACCCGGTCAGGCCCTTGGCGGGGATGGCGCGCTGCTCGGCGCGGGCGCCGGCCTGCAGGACGTGGAAGAGGGCGAAGCGGACGGCCTGCTGGATCTCCTCGTCGCCGTCGACCTCCACATCCGCGGCCGCCCAGAAGTCGTCCAGGTAGGCGCGCTGCTCGTCGAGCAGGCCCTGCCAGCCGCTGTGGTCGGCGGCCGCGAGGGCGGCCTCCACCTGGTCGCTCATCGCGGGCCGGGAGCGGGCGCCGGACCAGCCGTGCGCGACGAGCTTCTCCACCCGCAGCCGCTGTCCCGGCTCCAGCACGGAGGTGACGGTGAACCGGGCCACGTCGACGTTGGACTCGCTGCTGGTGGTGCGCTCGGGTCCTTCGACGCGGTGGTCGGCGGCCACGGCGACGCGCAGGCCGCTGCGCCGGGTGCGGTGCACCAGCCGCAGCCGCGGGCCGGATGCCAGGTCCTCCTCCGGCTCCAGCGGCGACTTCAGGGCGCGGGCGGCCCGCGGGTCGCCGTTGGGGTCGGGCAGGCTCTCGTTGGCGACCAGTTCGGACTGGATCACCACGCGGGCCCGGCAGCCGACCGGTTCGACCTCGTAGGCGACGGCGGCGATCGCCCGCTGAGTGAGGGAGACCAGCCGGGTGGAGCGCACCCGGATGGTGGTGCCGGCCGGGGACGTCCACTCGCAGACGCGTTCCAGCACGCCCCGGCGCAGGTCGAGGGTGCGCTCGTGGGAGACGAGCCGGCCGTAGCGCAGGTCGAAGGGTTCGTCGTCGACGAGCAGCCGCAGCACCTTGCCGTTGGTGACGTTGATGGCGGTCTGCCCGGACTCCGGGTAGCCGTAGCCGGCCTCGGCGTACGGCAGCGGGTGCAGCTCGTAGACGCCGTTGAGGTAGGCGCCGGGCAGGCCGTGCGGCTCGCCCTCGTCGAGGTTGCCGCGCCAGCCGACGTGCCCGTTGGACAGGGCGAAGACGGACTCGCTCTGCGCGAGGAGGTCGAGGTCGAGGGAGGTCTCGCGTACGGCCCACGGCTCGACGGTGTACGACCGCTCGGTGATCACGCCTGTCCTCCCAGCTCCGCGAGGTCCTTGACGACCCGGTCCGCGCCGTGCGCGTACAGCGCGTCGGTCTGCCCCACGCGGTCGACGCCGACGACGTATCCGAACCTGCCCGCACGGCCGGCGTCCATGCCGGCCAGGGCGTCCTCGAAGACGGCGGCTCCCGCCGCCTCGATGCCCAGGTCGGCTGCCGCGGCCAGGAAGGTGTCGGGGCGCGGCTTGCCGGGCAGGCCGCGCTGGACGGCGACGACCCCGTCGATGCGCACGTCGAACAGGTGCTCGGCGTCGATGGACTTCAGCACGTCCAGCGTGTTGGCGCTGGAGGACACGATGGCGGTGCGCAGGCCCTTCGCCCTGACGGCCTCGATGTAGCGCAGCGTGCCGTCGTACGGCTCGACACCCTGGGTGCGGATCTTCTCCAGCAGCAGCTCGTTCTTGCGGTTGCCCAGACCGTGCACGGTCTGGGCGTCGGGCGGGTCGTCCGGCGAGCCCTCGGGCAGGTGGATGGAGCGGGAGGCGAGGAAGGTGCGCACGCCGTCGGCGCGGGGCCGGCCGTCCACGTACTGGTCGTAGTCGTCGTCGCTGAACGGCTCGGCGTCCGCGCCCTGCCGTTGCCGCAGGAACGCGTCGAACGTCTCCTTCCAGGCGGCCGCGTGCACCACGGCCGTCTTGGTGACGACCCCGTCGAGGTCGAAGAGGCATGCCTGGATGTTGTCGGGCAGACCGAGATCCGTCGTCATACCTGACACGGTTCCCCACACAGCGGCTCCTACGGGGTGTCACACGCCACAGGGCGCCGTCCGAGGAGTGGCACACTTCGCTGCGTGCCGACCTTCGACGATCTGCTGACCCGGGCCCGCGCCCTCGTCCACGCCCGTCCCGCGCGCGCGGTCCTCGGCATCGCGGGCAGCCCCGGCGCGGGCAAGACCACGCTCGCCGAGCGGCTGGTGCGGACGCTGAACGACGGGGACGAGCCCTGGGCGGTGCACGTGCCCATGGACGGCTTCCACCTCGCCGACGTGGAGCTGGACCGCCTCGGCCGCCGTCACCGCAAGGGCGCGCCGGACACGTTCGACGCGGCCGGCTATGCGTCGCTGCTGCGCCGGCTGCGGGACGAGAACGAGGACGTCGTGTACGCACCGGGTTTCGAACGGGTCCTGGAACAGCCTCTCGCCGGTGCGATCCCCGTCCCGCCGACCGCCCGCCTGGTGGTGACGGAGGGCAACTACCTGCTGCTGGGGACCGGCGCCTGGGCGCGGGTGCGGGCCGCGCTGGACGAGGTGTGGTTCTGCGAGCTGCCCGAGCCGGAGCGCGTGCGCCGCCTGATAGCCCGGCACGAGGAGTTCGGCAAGGGCCACGAGGAGGCGGTCGCCTGGGTGGGGGGCACGGACCGGCGCAACGCCGACCTGGTGGCGGCCACCCGGGACCGGGCCGACCTCGTGATCACGATGACCTGCCTCCAGGGGTGAACCGCGGCGGCCGGCCGGCCGTATCCCTGGGCGCGGCGGAAGGTCCGGCGTACGGCTCCTGAGGGGGTGGCGCCCGCGCGGGGCGGCACATGGCGACGAGCGAGCGGCAGCGGGTGCGCGAGACGCCCGCGCGGGAGAGTCCTCGGGGCGGGCGGCGATGGCTGGTGCCGCTGGTCGTGGCCGTGCTGCTCGGGCAGATGGCCGTCGCGATGGTCACGACCGCCGTGCAGCAGACGCCGACGGTCGACGAGCCCGTCTACGTCGGCGCCGCGGCCGTCTATCTGCACGAGCACAGCCTGGAGATCAATCCGGAGCATCCGCCGCTCGGCAAGCTGGCGATCGCCGTGGGCGTGGCGGCCGCCGGGCCGCACTTCGACGCCTCCTTCACCGGCACCCAGCAGCAGGTCGGGCAGCATCTGCTGTACCGGTCGGGGAACGATCCGTGGCGGCTGATGTTCTGGGCGCGGCTGCCGGTGATCGTGCTGACGCTGCTGTTCGGCCTGGTCGTCTTCGCCTTCGCCCGGGATCTCGCCGCGCCGCCGGCCGGCCTGGTGGCGCTCGGGGTGTACGCCTTCTCGCCGGACGTGATCGCGCACGGCTCGCTCGCCACGCTGGACGCGCCCGCGGCCGGGTTCCTGCTGACGTCGGTGTGGCTGTTGTGGCGGGCCAGGCGGCTGCCCCGGCGGTACCTGCCGCTCGCCGGGGCCGCTCTGGGTGCGGCGCTGGCCACCAAGGCGGCGGCGCTGCCGGCCGTACCGGTGCTGATGGTCCTGGCGGCCGTGTCGGCGTGGCACGCGTGCGGGGCGCACCGGCGGCGGGCCCGGCTGCTGCGAGCGGCGGGCGGGGCGCTGGCCGTGGCCCTGGTGGCGGTGGCGGTCGTGTGGGCGGCGTATCTGGTGGTCGATCCGCGGCTGCGGTGGTCGCCGCAGCAGCACGTGCCGGTGGTGCACGGACTGCGCGGGCTGCTGGTGCGGCTGCTGCCCCTCCCGCAGGCGTACCGGGACGGGCTGCGCATGCAGTTCGCCTTCGAGAACCAGCCTTGGCAGGGGTTCTTGTTCGGGCGGCTCTACACCGGGTCGCTCTGGTACTACCTGCCGACCGCGCTGCTGGTGAAGACGCCGCTCGGCATGCTCGTCCTGTGGGTCGCGGGCGTGGTCGCGCTGACCGCGCGGCGCCGGCTGCGGGCCGCGGCGCCGTATCTGCTGCTGCCCACGGGTGTGCTGCTGGCGGCGGCCATGACGGGATCGCGGGACCTCGGCACGCGCTACGCGCTGTTCGTGCCGGTGTTCCTGGCGGTGGCCGCGGGCTGCGCCCCGGTCCTGCGCCGGCGGTGGGCGGCCGCCGTGACCGCCGCGCTGGTGCTGTGCGTCGCGGTCAGTTCGCTGCGGGCCTTCCCGTACTACCTGCCGTACTCCAACGAGGCGTTCGGCGGTCCGGCGCAGACGCATCTGCGGCTGCACGACTCCAACGTCGACTGGGGGCAGGATCTGGGCCGGCTCGCCCACCGCCTGCGCGAGCGGTATCCCGGGGAACGGGTGTGGCTGGTGTACAAGGGCAGCGGGGTGCCCTCCGCCTACGGCATCCACGCGGCGAACCCGCTGCGAGTGCCCGCCGGGGACGTGCACGGGCTGCTGGTGGTGTCCGACTCCGCGCTCGCCAAGGCGCGGGGCCGGCTGGCCGCGCTCGTCGCCGGCAGCCGGCCGGTCGACGAGGTCGGCCACTCCATCACCGTGTTCCGGCGGTAGGGCGTCCCCGCCCAGGGCCTGTCGTTCGGATCAATGCTGGCGTCGCGGGGCCTGGCACGCTCGAACCGAGCTCACGCGGGGGCACCCCATCGCCCCCGCGCGGGTCGGCTCAGAGGCACCGTGTCCTGCAGCCGGTACACCTAGTGACCTGAGTCAGAGATTCTTCGTCAGATCGACGGCCACCAGCCGGATGCTGTGCGGCTGCCCGGCCCGGCCCGGCCTGCTGGAGTCCGGCCGCCGGCACGCCAGGCAGCTCGCGATAACTACCCGAAAATCTCCGACTCAGGTCACTAGCCCCTGTCCTTTGGATCAGGCCGGCTGTGAGGCGCGGTGGCTTTCGGCCGCCCCGAGCGGGGTCTGGTGCGTGCAGCTGCAAGGCGGAGGAGGGCGCCAACGCGGTGGGGGTCCCCCCTGCTCGAAGAGCTCGGGGGAGTGCTTGCCAGACCCCGCGACGCCGGGATGATCCAAACGACAGGGCCTAGTGCGCGGCCTCGAACCCCTCCGCGCTGACGTGCTGCATCACCGTGCTCGCGATCCGGTAGCGGCCGTTGGGCACGTCGCGGGAGCGGGTGATGTGCACGGTCAGGGGGCCGGCCCACTCGTAGCCCTTGCGTTCCGCGTGCCGGACCAGACTGTCGGCGAGGTCCTGGCCGACCCGGCTGCCGTGGCGGCTCAGTTCGTCGTGGACGGAGGCGTCGAGCTCGACGTCGTAGGCGTTGGGCACGACGACGAGGTTCTCGCTGCACACGACGGCGTTCTCGTCGCACTCACGGCGCAGGGCCGCGAGCAGTTCGACCGGTTCCCGGCCGATGACGCGTTCCCACAGCGCCTCCCAGCGCTGTTCCAGGGCGCGTTCCAGCCCGCTGAGGGCTCCCATGGATGTCCGCCCCCTCACTTCTCCTCGAAGTCGTCCGGCCGCACCTGGGCCTCCTCCATCGCCTCGCGCAGGGTGCGCCCGCTCGCGCCCTGGTCCCTCGTCGTGGCGCGCTGCTCCTTGGGCCCCTGCGCCTCCTGGGACGGGCCCCGCGTCTTGAGGGTGTCGTCGGTGGTGCCGGTCTTCGCCCGGTTCTCCTCGGGGACGGTCATCGTGTACTGCTCCTGACATGTCGTCGCGGATCGTGTCCCGCGTCGGGTTCCCGGTGGGCGCCGGGCTATCCATACGCCCTGTTCACCACGGTGAGTGAGCTATGTTGAAGCACTGTGGGAGACAAAGGAGACGCACCCGTGCCATCGCCGCAGCAGGCACGCGCACAGGCATCGGCGATCACTTCCGGCAAGACCGCGCCGGAGGTGGAGGCGTCCCCGACCTCCCAGCTCAGGTCGCTCTTCGACCAGCCGCGTCTGTCCCCGGGGCAGCGGCGCATCGCGCAGTACCTGATCGAGCACATCACCGAGGCCGCCTTCCTGTCGATCACCGACCTCGCGGAGCGGGCCGGGGTCAGCCAGCCGTCGGTGACGCGGTTCGCGGCTGCGGTCGGCTTCAGCGGTTACCCCGCGCTACGGGAGCGGTTGCAGACCATCGCGCTCGGCACGCTGGCCGGCGGCCCCGCCGAGGTGAACCGCAGCAACGAGCTGCAGGCCGCGGTCGACGCCGAGATCGAGAACCTGGAGAACCTGCGCCGCGACTTCGCCGACCCCGACCGGGTGATCGAGGTGGGCCGCAGCCTGTCGGAGTCGGCACCGCTGACCGTGCTGGGGCTGCGCATCTCCTCCTCGCTCGCCGAGTACTTCGCCTACGCGGCCCGCCGGATCCATCCCGACGTGCGGCTGGTGACGATGGGCGGGAGCGTCGCGTACGACGCGCTGCTGCAGTCCCGGGAGGCGGGCGGAACCTGGGTGCTGGCGTTCTCCATGCCCCGGCACGCGCAGGAGACGCTCACGGCGGTGCGGGTCGCGCGGCGCGCTGGGCTGAGGGTCGCCCTGATCACCGACCTGGCGCTCGGGCCGGTCGTGGACGAGGCCGACGTCACCTTCGCGACGGGGACCGGCTCCCGGCTCGTGTTCGATTCCTACGCGGCGCCCGGGGTGATGGCCGCCGCGCTGCTGCAGGCCATGACGGACGCCGGTCCGGAGCGCACGCAGGGCCGCCTCGAGGAGTACGAGCAGGTCGCCGAGGAGCACCAGTTCTTCCTGCGGGACTGAGCCGCGGCGCTGCCCATACCGGTGCACAGCGGGAGAACCCGTCGTAAAGCGCGCATGAATGTTTTCATACGTCTTGCAAAGCGGACGGCATATATAAATACTGCTCGGGGCCGTACACCGCCCCCTCGGCCGCCGCCCCCTACCCGCGACGGCGAGGGGCAGTCCGGTCGGGCGTCTCACCTGTGCGAGCGCCCGTGGCGGCTCCGGTCATCCCCTAGGCCGGGGCCGCCCCTCCCCCCTCTTGAACCACCGCACCCGACGCCGGAAGCGACGATCATGGCCCTGACGACGACGCGCATCAGCCCGGACTGGCCGTGCCAGGTGAAGACCCCCGGCTCCTACGACTGGGAGCGCTCGGCCGTGCGGTGGCTGCGGGAACTGGTGCCGACGCGTTACGCCAGCTACCCGGCGCTGATCCGGCACCCCGTGCTGCTCGCCCGGCACGCGCAGCTCCAGGTGCAGCAGGAGATCCGCGTCGCCCGCACCGCCCTGCAGACCGCCCGCGCCGACCTGCCCCGGCTCGGCCTGCCGGAGTCGGTCATCGAGCACACGATCAAGCTGTACGCGGCCGAGGTGATGCAGCTGCAGCACATCGCCCGCAGCGTCCGCGCGGTCACCGAGGCCCTGACGGGCCCCCGCTGAGGCCACGGACGGCCCCTGGCCCCGGCACGCGCCCCCGGCGTGCGGCCTGGCGCTGCGGCGTGGCGCCGCGGCGTGGCGCCGCGGCGTGGCGCTGCGGTGAGCACCTCCCGGTCCCGTGAGCCCCCGGCGGATCTCCCGCTGGGCCACCCACTGGGCCCGGGCGTTCCCCGGCGCCGAGGGCGTCGCCCGGCTGCGGCTTGCGGACGGCCGGTACCGCTTCCCTGCCGTGCCGTGCGGTGCCCCGCCCTGCCGCGCTACAGCGGCCGGCCAGAGCCTGATGTGCCTGGTGATGCCCCTGGTCAGCCGTGTGCCGCGCCGCCGGCTGTGTCCCCCGCCGGGCCGGTGAAGCCGATCAGGTCCCCCTGGACCGTGAGCGAAGCACCGCTCCTGTGCAATGCTCAAAGCGTGACGAGCGAACCGGCCCTCCCGGCGGAGTCCGGAAACGTGCCCGACCTGGCCGCCCTGAGCCGGGTCGTGGCCCGTCAGCGTGCCGAAATGGACCGGCTGCACGACATGGCCGCGACCTCGGCGGTGCTGGAGCGGGCCAAGGGTGCGGTCATGGCGCTGACCGGCTGTTCCCCGGAGACGGCCTACGAGGAGCTGATGTACCGGGCCAAGGCCGCCGAGCGCACCCTGCTGGAGGAGTGCTGGATCACGCTGGGCACTCTCGCGGCACCGCCACCGCCACCGCCACCGCGCCCCGCGCAGACCCGGCGGTCCGGCGCCGGGAGCGACGACCTCGCCGAGCCCCCGGAGGAGGCGCCGGCGCTGCGCGACGACGCCACCGCGCTGGCCCGGCTCGGCCGCGCCTTGCTGCGCGTGCACAGCCCCCAGGGCCTCGCCGCGGTGCTGCTGCGGCAGCTGCGGCGCCGCGTGGACGCCACCGCGATCATGATCTACCAGCGGCCGCACGCCGGCGGCCTGGAGCTGATCGGGCAGGCGGGCCTCGACGAGCTCACCGCCAGCCAGTGGCACCATGTGCCGCCGCTGCCCGGAGTGGCCGCGCGGGACAGCCTGGAGGCGCAGCAGGAGCAGTGGCTGGAGGACCTCGAAGCGGTCGGCCACACCCATCTGCTCATCGGGGACCCGCCCGAGCGATGGCCGTCCCGCGCCTGGCTGCCGGTGTCGGTCGGCGGCCGGGCGAACGTGGTGCTCGGCGTCCTGTGCGGACGCACCGGCCCGTTCACCGAGTCCGACCGGACCCATCTGCGGGCGGTCGCCCGGCTGTGCGCCGGCCGGCTGCGGTCGCTGGACGCCCCGCGCGAGCCCGCCGTCGACGCGGCCGCCGACGTCGTCCAGGGTGTGTTCGAGACGCTGCCGGGTGCCGCGCTGCTGCTGACGCCGCTGCGCTCGGCGTCCGGCGAGGTCGAGGACTTCCGTATCGACGCGGCCACCCCGCAAGCCGTCGACGCCGTCGGCCGCACCGGACGCGAGCTGGTCGGTCTTCGGCTGCTGGAGTACCGGCCGAGCGTGGCCGGTGAGCCGCTGTGGCAGGGCTGCCTGCGGGTGCTGGCCACCGGTGAGCCGTACGAGGGTGAACCGCTCGCCCAACGCGTGGTGGCGGGCGGCGTCACCGAACTGGTCACGTCCGCCCCACGCGTCGCCCGCCTGGGCGCGGGGCTGGTCGTGAACTGGGTCCGGCACGACCCCTCCGACCGGCAGGAGCAGCGGCTGGCGGACGTGCAGCGGCTGGGCAACCTGGGCTGGGCTAACTGGAACCTGGTCACGCACGAGGCGACCTGGTCCGCCCAGACCTTCACCGTGCTCGGCCGGGACCCCGCGCGCGGACCGGTGCGCCTGGCCGAACTGCCCTCGCTGGCCGTACCCGAGGACATGCCCGCGCTGGCCGGGGCGGTCGGGCAGCTGCTGCGGGACGGACAGCGTTTCGACGTTCCGTTCCGGGTGCGCACACCCGACGGGATACGGCATCTGCGAGTGGTCGCCGAGGCGGTGGCCGACAGCAGCGGCGCCCCGGTGGAGGTGCACGGCTTCGTGCAGGACCTCTCCGCGCGGCGCAACGCCGAGCTCGCCCTGGTGGAGAGCGAGCGGGCGATGCTGACGCAGCACGGTGTGCTGCAGGCCGAGCGCGCCCTCGCCACCCGGCTGCAGCACGCCCTGCTGCCCCTGCCGCGCACGCCGGTCGACCTCGCCGGGCTGCGTGTCGAGATCGCGTATCTGCCCGCCCAGTCGGGGCTCAGCGTCGGCGGCGACTGGTTCAGCGCCGTGCGACTGCCCGACGGTGACGCGCTGTTCGTCGTCGGCGACGTAGCCGGTCACGGGATCGACGCCGTGGCCACCATGGCGCAGCTGCGCTTCACCGCCAAGGGCATGATCAGCACGGGGTCGTCGCTGACCGGGGCGCTCGCCCGGCTCAACCGGCTGCTGCTGCACTCCCGCGATCCGCACGGCACCGCCACCCTGATCCTCGCCCGGTACCGGGCCGAGGGCCGGCGTCTGGTGTGGGCGCAGGCCGGACATCCGCCGCCGATGCTGCTGCGCGACGGCCGGGCGCGCCCCCTGGAGCGCCCCGCGGGCATGCTGCTGGGGGCCACCGACGCGCCGTACTACGAGGAGGCCGAGTGCCGGCTGCGGCCGGGTGACCGGCTGGTGCTGTACACCGACGGGCTGGTCGAGCGGCCGGGCGAGTGCATCGACCTGGGTCTCGACCGGCTCGCGGCGGCGCTCGGTTCGCCGGCGCCGGACCCGTCGGGCACGCTGGCGCCGCTGCTCGCCGCGCTGCTGGAGGGCGAACGGCGGGACGATGTGTGCGTGGTGGACATCCGGGTGCCGGAGGACTCCGGCTGAGCCCGGGGAGAAGCGCGGCACTCAGTTCCCTGGGTGGAGGGTACTGAGTGCCAAGATGACCTCCCAGGTGTTACGTTCCGTGCATGAGCTCCAGCAGTGCCGCCTCCGGGCGTGAGGACAAGACGGAGGCCGGCGCGCGGCCGCCGATCCGGGAGGCGCTCGTCGAGGCGGCCTTCCGGCTGTTCCTCGAACGCGGTTACGAACAGACCACCGTGGACGACATCGTGACGCTGGCCGGTGTCGGACGGCGCTCGTTCTTCCGCTACTTTCCGTCCAAGGAGGACGTGGTCTTCCCCGACCACGAACGCTGCCTGACGGACATGACGGAGTTCCTCGCGGCGAGCGAGGAGAGCGACGAGCCGGTGCGGCGGGTGTGCGACGCGGCCCGGCTGGTGCTGCGCATGTACGCCGAGAACCCGGCCTTCTCCGTGCAGCGTTACCGGCTCACCAAGAAGGTGCCGGGGCTGCGCGCCTACGAGCTGTCGGTGGTGTGGCGCTACGAGCGGGCCCTCGCGGAGTATCTGCGCGACTGCTTCGCCGGCCGGCCGGACGGCACCCTGCGGGCGGACGTGATCGCGGCCGCCGTGGTGGCGGCGCACAACAACGCGCTGCGCTCGTGGCTGCGCTCGGCCGGGAAGGGGGACGCGAGCGCGACGGTGGACCACGCGCTCGGCTATGTGCAGGAGGCCTTCGGCGGACGGGCCCGGCCCGCCGCCACCGAAGGGGACCAGCCCTCTCCCGCCGCCCGGAACCCCCTTGCCGCCACGTCGGCCGACGACGTGGTGGTCGTGGTCTCCCGGCGGGACGCCCCGCTGTGGCGTGTGGTGCAGGAGATCGAATCCACCCTCGGACGGGCATAGCCGGGCCTTCGTTCCCTTTTCGTGGTACGCAGTGCCTTTACGAGTGGCACTCAGTGCCATACGCTGAGGGCGTGCACGGTCCTCCGGTGAACCGGGCACACGCGTGTGCGGGCTGCCCCGCCCACGCCGGATTCCGGCCTAGTGCAGGGAGTTGAGCCGCGTGTACCACCACTCAGGAACCGCCGTGTCCCCGGTAGCCCGCTCCGCCACGGGTGTCCTCGACCATCCCACCGCAAGTCCCGGGACCGCCGAGGCGCGGGACGCCCTGCTCTTCCAGCGCTGCACCTGGTGCGGCACCGCCATGTACCACCGGGTGCTGTGTCCCGTATGCCGCGGCAGCGACCTGCGCACGGAGCGCAGCGAGGGCGTCGGCACGGTCCGCCACTCCACGGTGGTGCACCGCAACTCCCCCGCCGCGCGCAACGTCTCCCTGGTCGAGATGGCGGAGGGCTTCGTCGTGCGGGGCCGGGTGATGGGCCCGCCCATCGGCATCCACAGCGGTGACCGGGTACGGCTGTCCACCGCCAAGGACCCGGTGCGCGGCGAGCCGGTCTTCCAGCTGGTCGACGAGCCGTACCGGGCCTGGACCTGACGGCCGGTCACTCGCCGGCGAGATCCGGCAGGATCTCCTCCGCACGGACCGGACGCCCGGTCTCGAAGCTCCGGTTGGCGGCCAGCCCCGCCACGAGCGCCAGCGCGCCGTCGCGTTCGGTGGCCGTCGCACGCTCCCCCGGGACCGCCTCCGCGCCGTCCACGGTACCGAACAACGCGTCCAGCATGCGGGGGTCGCCGCCGCCGTGGGCCTCGTGCGAGGCGTTCAGCGGCACCTCGACCGGGGGCCGCCACAGCGGTCGCAAGGTGAGACGGGCACTGCCCGCGTGCGGCGCGGCCGTGTCGCCGTGCACCGCGCCACTGCCCGGGGCGACCGTGGTGGCGGGCGGCTGCCAGCGGCTCTCCTCCACCTCCAGTTCCAGCCGTCCCGCACTGCCGTTGACCATCACCCGGTAGCCCTCCCACGGGGAGTACGCGGTGAGGTGGTACGTCAGTGTCGCGCCGCCCGTGTAGCGGACCAGGACGGCCATGTCGTCCTCGATGGTGACCGGCCCGCCGAAGACGTTGCGGTCGCGCACGTACCCGTCGTCCCCCTCGGCGTCCAGATACAGGGCGCGCAGGGTGTCGTGCGCCGCCAGGTCCAGCGCGAAGGGGTCGTCCTGCGCCGAGCGGGAGCCGTGGGCGCGCTCGTAGTCGCGGCGCAGCCCGTGGCGTTCGCCCGCGTCGGGACCGTAGAAGGCGAGCCGTCCGTAGCCGAAGACCTCGCTCGGCCGGTCCGCGAGCCACCAGTTGACCAGGTCGAAGTGGTGGCTCGCCTTGTGCACGAGCAGCCCGCCGCTGCGCTCCTTCTCGCGGTGCCAGCGGCGGAAGTAGTCCGCGCCGTGCCGCACGTCGAGCAGCCACTCGAAGTGGACCGAGAGCACCTCGCCGATCGCGCCCTCGGCGAGCAGCGCGCGCACCCTCTGGTGGACCGGGTTGAAGCGGTAGTTGAAGGCGACGCGGAGGGATGTGCCGGTCCGCCGGACGGTGTCGAGGATGCGGCGGCAGCGCTCGGCGTCGACCGTCATCGGCTTCTCGGTGACCACCCGGCAGCCGGCGCGCAGCGCGGGGACGATGTAGCGGTCGTGTTCGGCGTCGACCGTGGTGACGACGACCTCGTCGATCTCTTCCTTGCCGAGCAGCGCGACGAAGTCCTGCGGGTCCCACGGGGTGGCCGGCGGGGCGCCTTCCTCGGCGAGCAGGCGGTTGTGGAACGCCATCCGGGTCGGGCTCGGATCGCGCAGAGCCACGACACGGTGGCCGGGGCGGGCGGCGAGGCCCCGGGTGAAGGTCCGGGCGCGGTGGCCGGTGCCGACGACGACGGCGCGGAGCGGTCGGGTTCGAGTCATGCGGAAAGCCCTTTCCGCGTACGTCTCCGCCAATCCCGCATATCCGTGCGAAGTTGACTCGATCCGATCTCTCGCACAGACAACCCGCGGACGGCGCTCTCCGTCCTCCGAGGCGCGAGGGGCCCCCGGGACCGACGGGGTGCCCGCGCACGGGGTTGAGGAGAGACCATTGTCACCTGCCCGGTTGCCACTGGCCCGGCGCATAGGCATCGCCGCCACGGCGGTGCTCGCGATGACGGGGGCATCGCCGCTGGCGGCACACGCCGCCGCACCCACGCGGGAGGCGCACGAGACGGCCCTCCCTCCCGGCTGGCGGATCACCGACGAGGGCACCGCGCGCCACCTGGTGTGGCGTTCGGCGCCCGGGATACCCATGGGCGACGCCCGCGTGGAGTTCCACTCCGGCGGCACGCTGCTCGGCGTGCCCGCTCCGGCGCGCGACGGCCACACCTTCCGGCTGGAGCTCGACGCGTCGGACGCCGCCCGGCTGACGGACCTTCAGGTATGGGCCGGCGGACGCCGCCTGGACGCCCCCGCCGACGACACCCGGCAGGGTCGCCGCGGCTCGCTCGCCGCCCCGCAACCACCGGCTCCGCTTCCCGCGGGCGCCGTCGATCCCGGCACGCCGGGCTCCTACCGCACGGCCACGGGCGAATACGACCTGCCGCCCGTGCGGCTGCCCGGCTTCAAGGCGCCGGTCGAGATGCGCGCGGTCGTCGTGGCGCCGGCGGCAGCCCGCGGGGCGCGCCCGCTGGCGCTGTTCCTGCACGGCCGCCACGCCACCTGCTACAAGGGCAAGGAGGCGACCGGCGACTGGCCCTGTACGGCCGGCACCAAGCCCATCCCGAGCTACCGCGGCTATCTGCGCGACCAGCAACTGCTGGCCTCCCAGGGCTATGTGACGGTGTCGATCTCCGCGAACGGCATCAACGGCCAGGACGGGGAGGCGGAGGACGGCGGCGCGCAGGCCCGCTCCTCGCTGGTGCGGCAGCACCTCGCCCGCTGGGCCGACTGGGCCACCCACCCGGCCACGGCCCCGGCGGCGATCCGCAAGGCGCCGAAGGCCGACCTGTCGAAGGTCCTGCTCGTCGGGCACTCCCGCGGCGGCGAGGGCGTCAACCGCGCCGCGATGGACAGCCTCTACCCGCCGCCCGCCGCCCAGGACGGCTACCGCGGCCCGGTCCGCTGGCACGTGCGGGGCACGGTCCTGATCGGCCCGACGATCTTCGGCCAGAACCCGGTGCCCGACGTGCCCTCGACCACCGTCCTGCCGGGCTGTGACGGTGACGTTTCCGATCTGCAGGGCGAGGTGTACGTCGACGGCACCCGTGGGGTCAGCCGCGGCCGCGCGCTGCACAGCGCCGTCTACGTGGAGGGGGCCAACCACAACTTCTTCAACACCGAGTGGACGCCGGGGAAGGCCCAGGCGCCCGCCGAGGACGACTTCTTCGACGACCCGGACCACAAGGACCCGGTGTGCTCGCCCGGCAGCCGCACCCGGCTGACGGCCGACCAGCAGCACCGGGCCGGCTCGACGTACATCGCGGCGGCGGCACGGCTGTTCGTCGCCGGGGACGACCGGGTGCGCGAGCTGCTCGACGGCACCGGGCGGCGGGCGCCGTCCGCCGACCCCGCGCGGGTGCTGACCCACGCGGTGGGCGCGCAACGCGGCGCCGGATTCCTGCCCGACGGCAAGGTGACGGTCACCGGCGCCCGGCTGTGTTCGGCGGTGGACCCGAAGCCGGCGGTCGCCTGCCTGGGCGAGGACGCGCACGGCGTCTCACCGCACTTCGCCACGTGGGAGACCGGCCGGGAGACCGGCCGCCGCGCGGTGGCGCTGCGCTGGTCGGCGCCGGGGAAAGCGGCCCGCGTACAGCCTGCCGCGCCGCTGTCCCTCGCCGGTGCCCGGTCGCTGGTGCTGCGCGTCATCGTGCCGCCGAACAGCAAGGGCACACAGCTCGACGTCGCCGTCACCGACACCCGCGGCCGGCGGGCCGTTCTCGGCCGGGTCACCGCCGACGGGCTGCCCGGCAGCGATCGCACCGCCTCGTACTGGGCGCGCGAGCTGCGCGTCCCGCTCACGGCCGCGACCCGCGCCGGACTCGACCTGCGGCACGTCACTTTCCTTGAGCTGACGCCGCGTTCGCGTACCGGACAGGCCTGGCTGATGGACGCCTGGGCCTGGCGCCCGGGCACGCCCGCGGTGCAGGAGGCCCCCCTCGCCCGGGTGGACCTCGGCCGGCTGTCGGTCAAGGAGGGCGACTCGGGCGTGCGCACCTACCGGGTACCGGTGCGGGTGTCCGGGCACGGGAGCGGTCAGGTGCGGGTGTACGTCATGGATCCGGTCACCGGCGAGGCCGAGGACCAGATGGTGACGGTGCGTCCGGGCCGCGACGACATCGCCGTGGCCGTCCAGGTCAAGGGCAACAAGCGCTTCGCGTACGACGTGTCGCACGACATCGTCGTCAAGGCGGTCCGCGGCACGGTCGTCGGGTCCCACCGGGGCGGAGTGACCGCGCTGAACGACGACCCGATGCCGAAGGTGTCGGTGACCCCCGTCGCCGACCGGGTGAGCGAGGGCCAGGCGCTGCGCTGGAAGGTGACACTGTCCGAGCCGGCGGACACCGAGATCGGCGCGTCCTTCTCGGTGGTGCCGGTGACGGCCGGCCCTGAGCTGTCCACCAAGGACGTCGACCCGGCGTGGCTGCGGGAGGCCGGCGGCGTCGAGCCGGATCCGGAGCGGCCGCTGTCCCAGGTTCCGTACCTGGGCGTGTGGGCGTCTATGCCGGCGGGCACAACGAGCACGGAGGTGTCCGTGCCCACCGTCAAGGACACGGTGACCGAGACCGCCGAGTCGGTGCGCTTGACGGTCACGGACGACTCGGGTGCGCCGCTGCCGGGCGGTCCGGTGCTGACCGGGACGGTTCTGGACGCGTCGTAGCCGACGACAGGCGCCCTGGCCGACCGCGCGCGGTGCGGCCGGCCAGGGCTCACGGGCTCAGGGCCTCACGGCTCACGGCTCACGGCTCACGGCTCACGGCTCAGCGTCACCCGGATGCCCACGGTGCCGTCCCGGCCGCGCCGGACGCGGCTGCCGAAGAGGGTGAGGCGGCCGATGAGGCCGTACTTGCGGGCGATCAGCTGCCGGTAGCGGCCGACGGTCGCCGCGTCCGTGATCTCGGCCGTGGCCGGGACCTGCTCCCCCGTCGGATTGCCCCGCGCGTCACACGGGCCGACCAGCACGTCGGCGCGGGCCCTGATCCGCTTGACCTTGTAGGAGCCGGCGACCGTCCACACCCCCAGGGCGTCACCGTCGCGCACCACCCACACCGGGGTGGCGACGGGCGTGCCGTTCCTGCGGTAGCTGGTCAGCAGCAGGTAGCTGCCCGCGCCGAGCCGGTCCAGAGGCGTGTCGTCCATGCCCGGCAGTGTAGAGCCGTTTATCCCGAGGCGGCCGGGAGCGGCGATGCGCGATCCTTGAGGTGCGGCGAGGACAGGGGGCGTGGGTGTGACCTGGAACCGGGCGGACGGCCGGCGAGCGGACGAGGCACCGCTTGGGGTGGCGTGCGACGAGTCGGGGTCGGACGGGGAGAACCTGGTCGGCGGTAACACCGACGTGTTCGCGCACGCGGGCGTGCGGTTGCCGGTCGGCGTGGCCGAGGCGGCCGTACGGGAGGTCCGGGACCGCATCCGCTCCCCGGCCGAGGAGTACAAGGCGGGGCATCTGCTGCGGGAGAAGCACCGGGCGGTGCTGGAGTGGCTGCTGGCGCCCGCGGGCCCGCTGGCCGGGCAGGCCCGGGTGCAGCTGACACAGAAGGCATACCTGGTGGTGGAACAGGCCGTCGGGCTGCTGCTGGACGACGGTGACGAAGCGGCGAGGATCGTGTTCCGGGCGGGCCGGCGGGCGTTCGGTGACGGGCCCTGGGCCCGGTTCCTCGGCGCGGCGAACCGGCTGCTGCGCGTGCGCCACGACGGGGAGCCGCAGCCGCCCGTGGCGGAGTTCTACGGCGCCGTCGAGGCGCTGCGTGAGGCGGGCGGTCCGGCTGCGGCCATGGACGTCCTCGCCCGGCTGGCGGACACCCACGCGCGGGCCCAGGCCTACCGGGACCGGCTCCTGGACGGGCCGCCGCTGGTGCCGGTGCTCGACCCCCTGTTGCCGGCGATCGTGCGCACGGCGGTCTCCTGGAGCGCCGGTGGCCGGCCGGTCGTCCTGGTGCACGACCGGCAGAGCCTGCTGACCGAGGACCGGATCGCCTGGATCGTGGTGACCGCCCGCCGCCACGGCGCAGCCCTGACCGGACTACGGCTGGTCGCCGCACGGGACGACGCGCGGGTGCAGCTCGCCGACTTCCTGGCCGGGATCGCCCGCAAGATCGCCTCCGACGAACTGAACGGGCACGGCGACACCGAACTGACCACGCTGCTGTGCCCCTTCGTGGCCGCCGGGTCCGTCTGGGGCGACGAGGGCAGCTGGGCGCGGCTCGGTGGCCTGCCCGAAGTCAGGGCAGCCGGAGTCGTGGGCAGGGACGGGTGACGTCACGTCGATGTGACTGCCTGACAAGGTGCTTGCCCTCGGGACCCACGCACCGAAAACGCCGGAGTGGCAGCGCGGCTGGATTGCGCCGTCTAGATTGCGTGCTGTCCCCGTATCGTCCCCGTTTCTCCAGGAGCCGGCCCGTGACCGACAGCCCGCGCGTGCGTATCGACACCTCCCAGCCGCACACGGCCCGCATTTGGAACTACTGGCTCGGCGGCGGTGACAACTACGACGTCGACCGCGCGGCCGGCGACCGGATTCGCCAACTGCACCCGGGGATCGGCGAGTACGCCCGTGAGGACCGCCTGTTCCTGGGCCGGGCCGTGCGGCACCTGGTCACGGAGGCGGGCATCCGGCAGTTCCTGGACATCGGCACCGGGCTGCCGACCGCGGAGAACACCCACCAGGTGGCCCAGCGGCACGCCCCGGAGGCCCGCATCGTCTACGTCGACAACGACCCGCTGGTGCTCGCCCACGCCCGCGCCCTGCTGTCCAGCACGCCCGAGGGCGTCACCGACTATCTCGACGAGGATCTGCGCAACGTCGACGCGATACTCGAACACGCGGCGAAGACCCTGGACTTCACGCAGCCGATCGGGCTGATGCTGCTCGGCGTGGTCATCTTCGTCGGCGACGAGGAGGACCCGTACGCGCTGGTGCGGCGTCTGCTGGACGCGCTTCCGCCGGGCAGCCACCTGGTGCTGTCGCACACCGTCACCCACCCGGCGATGCCGGACGTGGACGAGGCGGTGAAGTTCTGGAACGAGCACGGCACTCCGAAGCTCACCCAGCGCAGCCCGGAGGCCGTGGCCCGGTTCTTCGACGGGCTGGAGCTGCTGGAGCCGGGCGTCGTGTCGTGCTCGCGCTGGCGTCCCGACGCGACCGACGGGATCGAGCCGGCGGAGGTGGCCATGTTCGGCGGAGTCGGCCGCAAGCGCTGAACACGCCCGTGCCCCGCGCCGTATGGACAAGGGGCGCGCGCCGACCGGCGCGCCCCGCGGCCGCCGGTCGCGCGTTCGGGGTTCGGGAGCCAGGCATCATGAGGCACGCACGACGACGGTTCGTGAGGCGAGCGGCACGGCTGGCGGCCGCCGGCGGGCTCCTGCTGGGCGGGGCCATGGTCACTCAGGCCGTCGCCAGTGAGCCACCGGGCCCGCCCGCGACGCCGCGCACGCTCGCACAACCGGCCGGGGACAGCGCAGCGGGGCTGGTGCGGCGGCTGGGCACGGGGCGTACGGCGGGCAGCTGGATCGGCGCCGACGGGCGGCCGGTCGTCGCCGTGACCGACCCGGGCGCGGCGGCCGAGGTGCGCCGTGCCGGCGCCGAGCCGAAACTCGTCGGGCACAGCCTGGACGAGCTGAAGTCGGCGACGGGTGTGCTGCGTTCGGCGCCACGGGTGCCCGGCACCGCGTGGGCCGTGGACTACCGCACCAACGAGGTCGTCGTGCGCGCCGACCGCACCGTCTCGGCCACTGACTGGTCCCGGCTGACTCATGTGGCGCAGGGCATCGGCGGTTTCGTCCGGATGGAGCGCACGGGCGGGACGTTCACCACCCGGCTGAACGGGGCGCAGCCGATCCTGTCGACGGGCGGACGCTGCTCGGCGGGGTTCAACGTCACCGACGGGCGGGCCGACTTCATCCTCACCGCCGGGCACTGCGGGCCGAAGGGTTCGGTGTGGTTCGCGGACGCCCGGGCGGCGCGGGAGGTCGGGCAGACCGCCGACTCCGCCTTCCCGGGCTCCGACTTCTCCCTGGTGCGGTATGCGAGCGGCCGGGCGGGCGAGGCGGCCGACGTCGTCGCGATCGGCGGCGGAACGGGGGTGCGGATCACGGGCGCGGCCGATCCGGCGGTGGGGCAGCGGGTGTTCCGCAGCGGCAGCACCAGCGGCCTGCACGACGGGCGGGTGACCGGCCTGGACGCCACCGTGAACTACCCCGAGGGAACGGTCACCGGGCTGATCCAGACCGATGTGTGCGCAGAACCGGGCGACAGCGGCGGGCCGTTGTTCTCCGAGGGCGTGGCGCTCGGGGTGACCTCCGGCGGCAGCGGGGACTGCACCTCGGGCGGTACGACGTTCTTCCAGCCGGTGACCAAGGCACTGCGGACGCTGGGCGTGCGGCTGATCGTGTCGGCGCAGGCCGCACCGAACAGCGGCCCCTCCCCCAAGGCCCCTTCGTCGGCGCCCGGGGCCGCGTCGCCGGGAGCACCGTCCCCGGTGGGCGGTGGCGCGGAGGGCACGACGCTGCTGTCCCGCCTGGCGGACACCCGTGCCGTCGGGCCGGGACTCCTGGTGGTGGCGGGCAGCCTGGTGGCGCTGGTGGCGACCCGCTGGCTGCGGGAGGAACAGGACCGCAGGGCCTTTCGCCGGCACTACTCCACCATGTGGGGCTGACCCTTCAGCCCAGGCTCAGCAGCACCGTGGCCACGACCGCGCCCAGCAGTCCTACCGCCTGCCTGGGGGCGGCCCGTTCCCGCAGGACCGCGAGGCCGAGGACGACGGGCACGGCGGGGTAGAGGGACGCGAGCACGACGGCGACGGCCAGCAACTGCCGCTGGGCGGCGAGGAGATAGAGGATCAGGCCCAGGGCCGCGCCGGCGCCGACGAGGAGCGAGGCGAGGGCCGGCCCGGGACGCAGGCGCGGGGGACGCCGTACCGCGCCGGGCAGCAGCAACAGGACCGCGGCGGCGCGTCCGGCGGCCACCGGCCACAGTCCGCTGTCCGGACCGGCCTGGCCGAGCGCGAGGTACTGCACGGCGACGCCGGCGCTGGCGAGCAGCCCGTCGCGCACGCCCGAGCCGGGCGTCGCCGCGCCGCCGGCGACGAGCCACAGGGCGGGTACGGCGGCGGCGATACCGGCCCAGGCGACGGGACCGGGCCGGTCCCCGAGGAGCAGCACCCCGCACAGCACGGACAGCGCGACGGAGGTGACGGCGCTCACGGGGACGACGACGCTCATCGCGCCGCGGCTGAGTCCGCGGTTGAGGAAGAGCATGGCGAGGCCGCTGCCGACACCGGACAGCGCGCCCCAGGCCAGGTCGGCGGGGGCGGCGGAGGTGGCGGACATCACCCATGCGGCCACGGCGGCGAGCAGCAGCCCGCCGGCCTGGCCGAGGAAGGTGACGGCCCGGAAAGGGGCACGCCGGGACAGCAGGCCGCCGGAGAAGTCGACGACGCCGTAGACGAGGGCAGAGGTCAGAGCGAGAAGGGCACCCACTGAGCAGAGGGTGCCCTCGGATGATGCCGGGATGCGCGGTGGGAGGCGGGAGGTTCGGGCGACGCTAGGCCGCGTTCACCGGCCGGTGGGCCGCTGTGGCCCACTCCAGGACGAGGCGCTGGTACTCCTCGCGCTGCTCGCCGGTCAGTGTCCCGCCCGAACGGAGCCACAGGGCCCGGATCTCCTCGTTGACCTCCGCGGCCGATCGCTCGAAAGCGGGTTCAACAGTGGTGGACATGCTGTGAAGCATACGGCGCTGAAGGTGAAGGCGCTGTGAGCGAGGTCGCACAATCGAGACATTCCGGACGTGTCGATGATCACGTCCAAACGGGGCAACGGGAGGGGGCGGCCGTCCGGGCACCGCCCCCGGCGGCTCCCGTCAGGTGCCGGGCTTGCGGCCGTAGACGAAGACGTCGTCGCCGTTGCGCAGCAGTGACCAGTAGTTCTTCGCGTCGGTCTTCGTCATGTTGACGCAGCCGTGCGAGCCGGGCGGGTTCCACACGCTCACGCCGACCGAGTGGAAGGCCTGGCCGCCGTCGAAGAACTGGCTGTAGGGCATGGCCACGTGGTAGAGGCTGGAGACGTGGTCGATGTCACGCCAGTAGACCTTCTTCAGGCCGGTGCGGGTCTCGTAGCCGTCGCGGCCGGTGCGCACCGGGACCGGGCCGTAGACCAGCTTCCTGCCGTCCTGGATCCAGCTGAGCTGGAGGGTGAGGTCGACGCAGGCGATACGGCCCTTGTTCACCGGGCACTTGCCTGATCTGTTCGGGTTCTTCCCGACGGCCTTCTGCTTGTTCATGAGGTCCATCACGCCCCAGGTGACGGACCCGGCGTAGCCGATGTTCGGCGTGATGCCGTGTCTGGCCTGGAAGGCCTGGATGGCCTTGCAGTCGGCGGACGACTGCCTGCCGTCCACCGGGCGGCCGAGGAACTTCTCGACCTGCTTCTGGTGGGGGCCGGTACTGGTGGTGCAGTGCGACGCGGCCTGCGCCGGTGCGGCGCCGAGGGCCAGTGTGAGCGGCGCCACCAGTCCGGTGACGCCGAGGGCTACGGCGCCCCGACGGCCTATGTACCTCATGTCCGGTTTCTCCCTTGCCCGTCCTGCGGTCTCTGCCCCGTAGACAGGCGAGCGGGGGTGTTGGTTGCACGGACCGGTCAGGCTGTGACGAATCGGTGAACTTCCGGCCCCTCGAGCCGGGCGGCGGGCAGCCGCCGCCCGAAGGCGACGAGCAGCAGGTCCTGCGCGGCACCGTGCACCGGGCTGCCGCTGCCGTACGACCAGTCGAGGTCGTCGGCGACGAGGCGGACGCCGGAGAGGTCGGCGCCGAAGAAGCGGGCGCCGCGCGGGGAGATCGTGCCGAGGACGATACGCAGCCGGTCCTCGGGGACACGGCGGTCGAGTCCGAGGGCGACGGTGACGTCCAGGCCGTGCACGACGTCGTGCGCGAGGGCCGCGGCGCGCCCGCCCACCGGCGGCCCCCACGGATGGCGGGCGTGGGTGCGCAGGAGGCCGGCGAGTTCGGCGTCGGTGTGCGCGGCCGCGTCGCGGTGCGCGAGCCGATCGGTCATACGGTTCAGGCTGCCGCGCGCGGCGAGCAGTTCGCGCAGGACGCGCGGGCGGGAGTAGCGGAAGCCCATCGACATGTGGGCCACCACCTCCCGCACCCGCCAGCCCGCGCACAGGCTGGGCCGCGCCCACTGGTCCGGGGTGAGCGCGTCGAACAGGTCTGCCAGGTCCCGGCGTTCGGCGGCGATGGCATCGTCTGTGGTCCCCATGCGTCCAGGATCTTGCCCGCGCGGCCATAAGTCCAAGAGACGTCTGCTCTGGCATCTAGCATCATCCGTTATGGAGTTGAGGCAGCTGCACTACTTCGTGACCGTCGTGGAGGAGGGCGGCTTCACCCGGGCCGCCGAGCGGCTGCATCTGGCGCAGCCCGGGCTCAGCGCGCAGATCCGCCGGCTGGAGCGGGAGCTCGGGCATCCGCTGCTGGACCGCTCGGGCCGCGCGGTGCGGCCGACGGAGGTCGGGGAGGCGGTGCTGCCGTACGCGCGGGCCGCGCTGGCGGCGGTGGACGGGGTGCGGCAGGCGGTGGAGGAGTTCACGGGTCTGCTGCGCGGCCGGGTCGCGATCGGGATGGTGCCGGGCACGCTCGGGCACCCGATGGATCTGATCGGGCTGCTGGCCGCCTTCCACGAGCGGCATCCGCGGGTGGAGATCACCCTCACCGAGGACACCTCCGACCGCATGCTGGAGGCGGTGCGCCGCGGCGAGCTGGACCTCGCGGTCGCGGGGCTCGCCGAGGAACCGCCGCCGGGCGTCGGCCACCAGGTCGTCATCGACGAGCCGCTCGGCGCGGCCGTCGCCGCGGGACACGAGCTGGCAGCCGCCCACGGAGGCCGTGGCGCCCTGCCGGTCGCCGCCCTCGCCGGTCATCCGCTGATCACCCTGCCGCGCGGCACCGGGGTGCGCGGGGTGCTGGAACGGCTGTGTGCCCAGGCCGGGTTCCGGCCACGGGTCGCCTTCGAGGCGGCGACCCCGCGGGCGTTGGTGGACCTGGCCGCGCGCGGGCTCGGCGTGGCCGTCGTACCGGGGCGGCCCACGGCCGAGGGGCTGCGGGTGTGGCGCCTCGACGATCCGCGGGCGCGCGGGCGGGTGGCGCTGGCCTGGCGGTCGGACGGCCCGGTCTCACCGGCGGCACGCGCACTGCTCGGGCGGCTGCGGACGGCCGTGGCGCGGGTGGACGCGGCACGGGCAGCGGAGGGCTGACGCGCCGGCCACCGCGCGGACCGTGGCCGGGTGGCGGTCCGTCGACGCGTCAGCTGCGTCGTGGGCCGGTGGGCCGACGGGTCACCGGTAACCGGTGGTGTCCGCCGGCTTGCCCGCGTCCTGCACCTCGGTCAGGTAGCGCCAGGCGTCCGGGCGGCTGCCGTCGAGGTCGGTGAAGCCGTACACCCGGGCGAGGCCACCGCTGGACAGGGACCGGCCGTTGAAGCGGGCCACGTCCGGGTCGGCGGCCAGGGCGGCGACCGCGCGGCCGACATAGCGCGGGGTCTCGGAGATCGCGAAGTGCGGCTCGCGGTCGAGGGCGTCGCGCCAGTTGTCCTCGCGCACCCCGAAGTGGTCGAGCATGATCTCCGAGCGCAGCCAGCCGGGGGTGAGGGCGACGGCGGTGGCGCCGCGCGGGCCGAGTTCGTGGCCGAGGGAGAAGCCCATGCGCAGCACCGCCGCCTTGGCGAGGTCGTAGAAGAGGTTGTTGCGGTAGGTGTCGCGGTTGTATTCCGCGGTCCCGTCGGTCATCTCGACGACCAGCCCGCCTGGCCTGCGCAGCAGCAGCGGCAGCGCGTGGTGGCTGGTGACGAGGTGGGTCTCCACGGCGAGCCGCAGCAACCGCAGCCCCTTGTCGAGATCGTGCTCCCAAACGGGGGTGTCCCACTCGAAGAGCGTCTCGCCGCCCCAGATGTCGTTGACGAGGACGTCGAGACGGCCATGCTCGTCGTCGGCGCGGTCGACCACGGCGCGGACCTGCGCGGGGTCCAGATGGTCGGCGGGTACGGCGATGCCCTTGCCGCCCGCCTCGGTGACCAGGTCGGCGGTGTCCTCGATGGTCTCGGGGCGGTCGTACTCGGAACGCCGGGCGCGTGTGGTGCGACCGGTGACGTACACGGTGGCGCCTGCCGCGCCGAGCTCCACGGCGATCCCACGGCCCGCGCCGCGCGTCGCCCCGGCGACGAGCGCCACCTTGCCGTCCAGCGGACGTGGCATGTCCGGCCTCCTGTTTCCCTGGGTGAGGTGCGTCGTCCTCGAGGGTGCCGTGGAAGCCGGACATCTTCTGTCAGGTTTTACGGCCCGTCACTCGCCCGGCCTCGCCGTTCAGTGCCCCCGGTCGATCCACTCCTGAAGGTGGGGTGCCTCGGCACCGATGGTGGTCGCGTCGCCGTGCCCGGTGAACACCTTCGTCTCCGGTGGCAGTGTCAGCAGACGGTCGCGCAGGGAGGTGATGATCGACGGGAAGTGGGAGTACGAGCGGCCGGTCGCGCCGGGGCCGCCCTGGAAGAGCGTGTCGCCGGTGAAGACGGCGCCGAGGCCCGGGTCGTGCAGGCACACGGCGCCCGGGGCGTGCCCCGGGGTGTGCAGCACGGTCAGATCGGTGCCGGCGGCCTCGATGACCTGCCCGTCGACCAGGTGGGCGTCGGGGTCGCGGTCGGGGTGGGTGAACTTCCACAGCGGCAGGTCGTCGGGGTGCAGCCAGATCACCGCTCCGGTGCGGTCGGCGAGTTCCGGCGCGGCGTTCACGTGGTCGTTGTGGGCGTGGGTGCACACGATCGCGGTGAGGCGGCGGTCGCCCACGGCCGCCGTGATGGCGTCCACGTCGTGGGCGGCGTCGATGACGATCACCTCGTGGTCGTCGCCGACGATCCACACGTTGTTCTCGACGTCCCAGGTGCCGCCGTCGAGCGTGAACTGCCCCGAGGTGACGAGGCGTTCGATGCGGGCGGTCGTCACAGCATCACCACCGAGCGCAGCACGTCGCCGTGGTGCATCCGCTCGAACGCCTTCTCCACCTCGTCCAGTTGGATGGTCTCGGTGACGAACTCGTCCAGCGGCAGCCGCCCTTGCAGATGCAGGTCGATCAGCATCGGGAAGTCGCGGGAGGGCAGACAGTCGCCGTACCAGCTCGACTTCAGTGCTCCGCCCCGGCCGAAGACGTCCAGCAGCGGCAGCTCCAGCTTCATCTCGGGCGTGGGCACCCCGACGAGCACGACGGTGCCGGCGAGGTCGCGGGCGTAGAACGCCTGGGTGTACGTCTCGGGGCGGCCGACGGCCTCGATGACGACGTCGGCGCCGAAACCGCCGGTCAGTTCGCGGACGGCCTCGACCGGGTCGGCGTCCTCGGAGTTCACGGTGTGGGTGGCGCCCAGGGTGCGGGCGGTGGCCAGCTTGCGGTCGTCGATGTCGACGGCGATGATCCGGCCCGCGCCGGCCAGACGCGCTCCGGCGATCGCCGCGCCACCGACGCCGCCGCAGCCGATGACGGCGACCGAGTCGCCGCGGGTGACCCCGCCGGTGTTGATCGCCGCGCCGATGCCGGCCATCACCCCGCAGCCGAGCAGCCCGGCGACGGCCGGGGAGACGGCCGGGTCGACCTTGGTGCACTGGCCGGCGGCGACCAGCGTCTTCTCCGCGAACGCGCCGATGCCGAGCGCCGGGGAGAGCTCCTGGCCGGTGGCGGCGAGGGTCATCTTCTGCGAGGCGTTGTGGGTGGCGAAGCAGTACCAGGGCCGGCCGCGCAGACAGGCCCGGCACTGGCCGCACACCGCACGCCAGTTGAGGATCACGAAGTCGCCGGGCGCGACGTCGGTGACGCCGTCGCCGACGGACTCGACCACACCGGCCGCCTCGTGCCCGAGCAGGAAGGGGAAGTCGTCGCTGATCCCGCCCTGCTTGTAGTGCAGGTCGGTATGGCAGACGCCGCAGGCCTGGACGCGGACCACGGCCTCTCCGGTCCCGGGATCGGGCACGACGATCGTCTCGATGCGCACCGGCTCGTCCCTGCCCGGCGCGATCACGCCGCGTACTTCCTGCGCCATGCTGCTCCATCCTTCCCTCGACGGGGCATCCGTCCCGGTTCCGACCCTACGCGTGATCAAGCGCCGGGGGGGCCGAGGACGGGAACATGCCGCGGGGTGGGGACGGGGGCCTCGCACGGCGGTCGAGGGGCCCACATGCCGAGGGGCCGCCCGGCGGGCGGCCCCTCATGGGGATTCCGTGGTCTCAGCCGACGGGGAGCAGGCCGGTCACCGGGGCGACCAGGTCGGTGAGCTGGTGGAGTTCGTACATCTTGTTGAGCGCGTTCGCCTGGTTCAGCGCACCCAGCTGCTGGGAGACCCGGGGAATCTCGTCCTTGTGCTCGGCCGGGATGTCGCTGGTGGTGAGCGAGTCGAGCGCGGCGATCGGGTTCAGCGTTCGGCGCCCAGGACGCCGGCGTTCGCCGTGGGGGCGGTGATACCGGCGATCCCGGCGGCGAGTGCGGCGGCGGCGACGATACGACGAGTGGAGATCATGTCTTCAGCAACGGCGGAAGGGGCCCGGTGGACCCGGGCTCGCCGGGCAGCTCACCCGTCAGGCACAGCACCCGGCCGGGCTTGCCGAGCCCGGCTGGGCGGAGGAGTCTTTGGACTAGGCCCCGTGCGGCCCGTTCCCCTCTCTTTCGGGCCCGCGACCTGGCAAGGAGGTCACCATGGGCACCACGGCACACACCGGCTTCGACACGGAGACTCTGCGCAGAGGCATCGAGGACCGCACCGCCGAGGCGCTGCTCTCCCTGTACGCGGACGACGCGGAGATCCGTCTCGTGAACCGCAACGCTCAGCCCAGCAACCCGGCGGTGGTGCACGGCCGGGACGAGATCCGCGAGATGCTCGGCGACGTCTACAGCCGTGACATGACACACAAGCTGGAGCAGTGCGTGGTCCAGGACGACCACGCGGCGTACTGCGAGTCCTGCGAGTACCCGGACGGCACCCGCGTGCTGTCCGAGTCGATGATCACGCTCACGGACGGCAAGATCTCGGAACAGATCATCGTCGAGGCATGGGACGAGTGACGAGACAGGGGGTGCGGTCCAGGTCGGCCCCGGCTGACAAGACAGGGGGTGCGGTCCAGGTCGGCCCCGGCTGACCTGGACCTTCTCCGTGCGGCACCGGGGGCGGGGGCGGTGGACGGGCTCGGCTACCCTGGTCGCGGGCCGTGACTGGCGCTGAGGTGGAGCACCACCGGGGAGCGGCCCCGTGGAGTCGATGCCGTGCGCCTGGGCGATGCCGTACCCGCTCAGGAGTTGCATCATGACCCAGGCCCGCCTCATGGACGGCACCGCGCTCGCCCGCCGCACCCTCGAGGAGACCGCCCAGCGCGCCGCCGACCTCACCGGGCGCACCGGGACGGCGCCCTGCCTCGCCACGGTGCTCGTCGGCGAGGACCCCGCCTCCGTCACCTATGTGCGGATGAAGCAGAACCGCTGCCGCAAGGCCGGGATCGACTCCCGGCACGTGGCGCTGCCCGCGTCCACCACGACCGAGGAGCTGGTGGCGGCGGTCGGGGCGCTGTCCGCCGACCCGTCCGTGCACGGCATCCTGCTCCAGCACCCGGTGGGCGACCACATCGACGAGCGGGCCTCGTTCGAGGCGATCGCGCCGGAGAAGGACGTCGACGGCGTCACCTTCGCGTCGTTCGCGACGATGAGCTTCGGCCTGCCCGGTTTCGTCTCGTGCACACCGGGCGGGATCATGCGACTGCTGGACGCGTACGGCGTCGACCCGTCGGGCAAGCGGGCGGTCGTGGTGGGCCGCAGCGCGATCCTCGGCAAGCCCGTCGGGATGCTGCTGCTCGCCCGGGACGCGACCGTCACCTACTGCCACTCGCGCACCGCGGACCTGTCGGCGGCCGTGCGGGAGGCGGACATCGTCGTCGCCGCGGTGGGCCGGCCCCGGCTGATCCGCGGCCAGGACGTCAAGCCGGGCGCGGTGGTGATCGACGCGGGCTACAACGAGGGCAACGTCGGCGACGTCGACTTCGACTCGGCGGTGGAGCGCGCCTCGCTGATCACTCCGGTGCCGGGCGGGGTCGGTCCGATGACCATCGCGACGCTGCTGGAGCAGACGGTGGACGCGGCGGCCCGGCAGCTCGGGGTATCGGTGTGACGCCGTAGCCGGCCGAAGTGGCCGTATCGCGCGGGTCGTTCGTGTGGGTGGCGTGGGATCGTGGCCCTACTGCGCTGCATGCGGGTGGCGATCATGACGGCGGGCCCCCGGGGCGACGCGGCCCCCTTCACCGGTCTCGGGCACGCCCTGGCGCGGGAGGGTCACGACGTCACCCTGGTAACCCACGAGCGGTTCGCGCCGCTCCTGGCGGGCTCGGGGGGGGCCTTCCACGCGCTGCCGGTCGATCCGCGCGTCGAGCTGGAGCCGGCGCGCGGCCGGGGCCTGCACCGCAGCGTGACCGGGGTGGGCAAGCTGGTGCGGGTGGTGGGGATGGCCCGGGCGGTGGCCGGCCGCATGACCGACGCGTTGCCGGAGGCGGGCGAGGGCGCCGACGTGCTCCTCCTCGCCGCCGCGCTCGCGCCGCTGCGGCACGCCGTCGCCGAGGGCCTGGGCCGCCCGAGCCTGCGCCTTCAGCTGCACCGAGGGCCCCCACCCGGGAGTTCGCACCGCCTCTGCTCACCGCCGGCTCCTGGGGCGCGCTGCGCCGGGCGGGGCTGCGCGGGGTGATCCAGCGCGGCTGGGGCGGTCTGACGGCCGACGGCGACGATCTGCCGCTCGTCGACGAGGTGCCGCACGCGCTGCTGCTTTGCGCTCGTGGAGGCGGTCACCGACCCGTCGTACGGGCGGCGGGCGCCGGCCCTGGAGACCCGGATCCGCGAGGAGGACGGGACGGCACCGGTCCTGCGGGCGCTGGAGCGGATCGCGGGCCAGGTGTTACGTCCGTGGTCTTGCCGCAGCGGTCGGCCTTTCCTTACTTTGCAGTAAGTCTCTTGCGCATCACGTGTGTTCGGGTTCCACCCCACCCCGAGGAGCCGTCATGCCCGCCTTCCGACCCCGACTCGTGTGCACGGTCGCCGCCGCGCTCGCCCTCACCGCCGCCTCGCCCGCCACCGCCGCCCACGCCGACCCCGCGGGGCTGCGGGAGGTGCTGTTCGTCGGCAACAACTGGGACGGCACGGCCGACGTCATCGCCTCCAGCGGCGACTTCGCCCGGATCGGCCGGATCAGTGTCGTACCGGACAAGGAGCAGCGGCTCGCGGAGATCAACGCCGACCCGGTCAAGTGGGCGTACTTCATGGCGATCCGCAACAGCGTCGGCGAGGGCCACGACCAGTTCGCCGACGACATGTACTCCACACCCGACGGCCGCTCGGTCGTCGTCTCGCGGCCCAGCTTCGCCGACGTCGTCTCGATCGACCTGGCCACCGGCAGGCTGAACTGGCGTTTTCCGGTGTCCGGTTACCGTGCCGACCACATGGCCGTCTCCCCCGACGGCACCCGGGTCGCGGTGTCCGCGTCCACCGCGAACACCGTGCACGTCCTGGACATCGTCACCGGCCGGCAGCTCGGCTCCTTCGCCACCGGGGACAAGCCGCACGAGAACATCTTCAGCAAGGACGGCAAGTACCTGTGGAACATGGCCATCGGCGACGTGAACACCGCGCTGGACGCGCCCTGGCTGGACTGGACGAAGGGCGACCGGCACATCACGGTCGTCGACGCGGCGACGTACAAGCCGGTCAAGGTGATCGACATGCGCGAGCGACTCGACGCGATCGGGCTGAAGGACTACTCCGACGCGGTGCGGCCCGCCGTCTTCTCCCCCGACGAGTCGAAGCTGTACTTCCAGGTGTCGTTCTTCAACGGCTTCTTCGAGTACGACCTCGCCACGGACCGGATCACCCGGACCAAGACCCTGCCGAAGAACCCCGCCACCAGCGACGACCGGACCACCTTCGTCAACGACTCGCGCCACCACGGCCTGTCGATGAAGCCGGACGGCAGCAAGCTGTGCGTGGCGGGCACCATGGACGACTACGCGACCGTCGTCGACCGCGCCACCCTCCAGGAGGGCCCGCTGGTCCCCGCGTCCAAGCCGTACTGGGCCACGGTCAGCGGCGACGGCCGGGACTGCGTGATCTCCGAGAGCGGCGCCGACCAGGTCACGGCCATCGACTTCGCCACGGGCCGCAAGCGGATGTCGGTCCCGGTCGGCGACCACCCGCAGCGGGTACGGCTCGGCCATGTCACCGCCGGCTGGACCGGCCCGAGCAACTGAGCGCGAGCCGGTCCGGCGGAAGAAAAAACGCCGGCGCGTGGGTGTGATACGGGCGTTTCGGGGTATCCGCGCGCTATAGGGACGAGGCATGCACAGCATGCGTCGCCGCCACCGAACCACCCCATCGAAGGAGGTCCGTGACAGCGCAACCCAATCGCAGCGCCCGGGCCGCCTCCACCGAGGTGAGGCGGCCCGGCCCATGTCCGGGGCCCGGCGGTCAGTCGGCGCTCGCGCGCGCGGGCAGCAGCGCCCCGGGCAGGACGGCGAGCGCGAGGAGCGCGGCGGCCGCGTAGAGGCAGGCGGAGCCCAGCGCCACGGCGTGGAAGCCGTGCAGGAAGGGGCTCCGGTCGGCGACGGACCCGGCGACGGCTCCGGCGACGGCAATACCGATGGCCCCGCCTGTCTGGCGTTCTCCTCACGGCTCTCCTGGACCACGGCGGCGGCACGGACCAGGGCGACCAGCACGATCGGCACGTTGACCAGGAAGATCGCCCGCCAGCCGATCCCGTCGACGAGAGCGCCGCCGAGCAGCGGCCCGGCGGGCAGAGCGAGGCTGCCGATGCCGGCCCACACTCCGATGGCCCGCGCCCGCTCGGCGGGGTCGGGGAAGGCGCGGCCGATGACGGCGAGCGTGCCGGGCAGCAGCAGCGCGGCCCCGGCGCCCTGCGCGACACGGGCGGCGATCAGCGCGGTGACCGTGGGGGCGAGCCCGCAGGCCAGCGATCCGGCGCCGAAGACGGCCAGCCCGGCCAGTACGACGCGCCGGTGACCGTAGCGGTCGCCCGCGGTGCCGCTGGTCGGCATCAGGGCGGCGAGCGCCAGGGCGTAACCGTCGACGCCCCATTGCAGACCGTCCACGTCGGTGCCGAGCTGCGCGCCGATCGCGGGCAGGGCGACGTTGACGATCGTGACGTCCAGCAGCACCAGGAAGTACCCGGCGCACATGACGACGTGCACGCCCCAGGGCGAGGCGGGCCGCACCGCGCGCTTGAGGAAGGTCAGGGGTGTGTCAGTCATGGACCACTCGTAGCGGCCGAGGCGGTCGACGAGTGTCCGCGTCGGCCGCCCTGGACGACGGGCGTCCGCCTCGGGTGCCCGGCCGCCGGGACGGCGAAACGAGCCCGCGGGCGGCGGCCGTCAGCGCGGCGGCAGTCGGTGCAGTACGACGTCCGTGAGCCGGCCGTCGGCCACGGTGGCGGTGAGATAGGTGCAGTGGGGCTGGCGGCGGCGGTCGGTCGGGGAGCCGGGGTTGAGCAGCCGCAGGCCGCCGGGCGCCGTGGTGTCCCAGGGGATGTGACTGTGCCCGAAGACGAGGACGTCCAGGTCGGGGAAGCGCGCGGTACAGCGTGCCTCGCGGCCCTGGGCGGGGCCGGTCTCGTGGACCACGCCGAAGCGCAGACCGCCCAGGTCGGCACGGGCCACCTCGGGCAGGCGGGAGCGCAGCTCGGGGCCGTCGTTGTTGCCGTACACCGCGATCAGCCGGCGACTGCGGCTTTCCAGCAGGTCGAGGGTGGCGGTGTCGACCCAGTCCCCGGCGTGGAGGACGACGTCGGCGTCGGGCAGTTCGGCGAGCAGCGGCGCCGGCAGCTCCTTGGCGCGCTTGGGGAGATGGGTGTCGGACATCAGCAGCAGGCGCACGGCTTCAGGGTACGGCGCCGGTCCGCGACGTATTCTTCAGGCAAAGCTGTTCAGGTGAAACTGGACAGTTTTACCTGACGAAATTACCGTCGGTGCATGGCCCACGACGAGAACGCATCGGAGATCTCCGGCAGCGCCGCCCGCGCCGCCCAGGAGCTGCGCGTGCTGATCGGCCGGCTGCGGCGCCGCGTCCGCGAGGTCGCCGGGGACGACGCGCTCACCCCGTCGCAGGTCTCCGCGCTGACCCTGGTCGGCAAGCACGGCGCGGCCACGGCGAGCGCGCTCGCGTCCGCCGAGGGCGTGCGCCCGCAGTCGATGGCGGCCACGCTGGCCGCGCTCGAGCAGCACGGACTGATCCGGCGCAGCCCCGACCCCGCCGACGGCCGCCGCCAGCTGGTCACGCTGACCGAGGCCGGGCAGGACCGTATCGCCGGTGACCGGCAGGCCCGCGAGGAGTGGCTGGCCCGCGCCCTCCAGGACCGGTACACCGAGGCCGAGCGGCGCACCGTACTCGAGGCGCTGGCCCTGCTGGAGCGGCTGTCGCAGCCATGACAACCCCGCGTCCGTGAGCCGTGACACCCCCTCGTCCGCGAAGAGCCGGGAAACCTCAGCCCCGAAGTCCGCAGCACTGAGCAGCACCCAACCGAAAGGCCCGACCATGGCAGTCACCGCACTCGATCCGCGCACCGCCCTCGTGGTGATCGACCTCCAGGCGGGGATCGCCGCCGCGCCCGTGCAGCCCCACTCCGGCGCCGACGTCGTCGCCCGGTCCGCCCGGCTGGCCGAGGTGTTCCGGGAGCGTGACCTGCCGGTCGTCCTGGTGCGGGTGTCGTTCGCCGCCGACGGCGCCGACGCCGTCCCCGGACGCACCGAGGCCCCCCGGGCGGGGGGTGCCCGGCCCGAGGGCTGGGACGTGATCGTGCCGGAAATGGCCGGGAACGCGGGTGACATCACCGTCACCAAGCACAACTGGGGCGCCTTCCACGGCACCGACCTGGACGTTCAGCTGCGTCGACGCGGGGTGACGCAGATCGTGCTGACCGGCATCGCCACCAGCATCGGCGTCGAGTCGACGGCCCGCGCCGCACACGAGCACGGCTACCACGTCACCCTCGCGACGGACGCCATGAGCGACATGGACGCCGAGGCGCACACCGGCAGTGTGCGGCGGATCTTCCCGCGGCTGGGCGAGACGGGCACGACCGAGGAGATCCTCGAACTCCTCGCGAAGACGCACGGCTGACGCGCGTCGACCGCTCGGTCCTGCGCGGTGCCGCCTCCGCCCTGTCGCAGTACCGGTCGGTGCTGTCGGGAGGCTCGGCTCAGTCCTCGCCCCGCATGATGTTCCCATCGGTCCCGGTGCGTGACGCGGGCTCGGCGCCGGGGTCCTCCACGGCGGGCAGGCAGGTGCGCAGTGCGCGCTGGCGGCGCAGCCTGCGTGCCCTCGCCCAGCCGGTCTCGGCTCGGCGTATGACGGTCTTGTCCTGGGACTGAGCGGTCGTCACGGCGTCTCATCTTCCTTCTGCTGCCCGCGCGTTCCTTCGGTTCGCACTACGTCGCCGAGTCCCCGGACGTCCCGGATTCAAACACGCGTCCACCAGGCGAGGAATCGGCCGCGGATAGGCCGTAGGGCGCACCTCGGGCCCCGGGCCCTGCGTGGCGCGGGTACCTGCGCGGAGCGCGGCGGTAGCGTCGCCGCGGTCCGGGGAGGAGGACGATGACAGACCTGAAGGCACAGCACAGACCGGACGGCCGGCCGGCCCCGACCGGGCGGGCGCTCGGCCGGGCGCTGTTGCGCTGGACCTCCACGACCGACCACAAGGTGATCGCGCACCTGTATCTGGTGACGGCGTTCTGCTTCTTCCTGCTGGCCGGCCTGCTGGCCATGGCCATGCGCGCCGAGCTGGCGCGGCCCGGGCTGCAGCTGCTGAGCGAGGAGGGCTACAACCAGTTCGTCACGATCCACGGCACGATCATGATGCTGCTGTTCGCGACGCCCATGTTCGCCGGGTTCGCCAACGCCGTCATGCCGTTGCAGATCGGCGCGCCGGACGTGGCGTTCCCGCGGCTGAACGCGCTGTCGTACTGGATGTACCTGTTCGGCGGGCTGATGGTGGTCTCCGGGTTCCTGGTGCCCACCGGTGCCGCGTCGTTCGGCTGGTTCGCGTACGCGCCGCTGAACGACGCGGTGCACACGCCCGGCGCGGGGGGTGATCTGTGGGCGATGGGGCTGGTGGTGGCCGGTGTGTCGACCACGCTCGGCGCGGTGAACTTCATCGCCACCATCATGTGCCTGCGCGCGCCCGGCATGACCATGTTCCGGATGCCACTGTTCACCTGGAACGTGCTGTTCACCTCGATCCTGGTGCTGCCGGCGTTCCCGGTGCTGACCGCGGCGCTGCTCGCCCTGGAGGCGGACCGCAAATTCGGCGCGCACGTGTTCGACTCGGCGAACGGCGGCGCGCTGCTGTGGCAGCATCTGTTCTGGTTCTTCGGGCACCCGGAGGTCTACATCGTCGCGCTGCCGTTCTTCGGGATCATCTCCGAGATCATCCCGGTGTTCAGCCGCAAACCGCTGTGGGGTTATCTGCCGCTGATCGGCGCGACCGTCAGCATCACGATGCTGTCGGCGGTGGTGTGGGCGCACCATATGTTCGCGACCGGGGCGGTGCTGCTGCCGTTCTTCTCGCTGATGTCGTTCCTGATCGCCGTGCCGACGGGCATCAAGTTCTTCGCGTGGATCGGCACGATGGTCCGCGGCTCGATCTCCTTCGAGACCCCGATGGTGTGGTCGCTGGGCTTCCTGGTGACGTTCCTGCTGGGCGGGCTGAGCGGGGTGCTGATCGCCTCGCCGCCGCTGGACTTCCATCTCACCGACTCGTACTTCATCGTCGCGCACCTGCACTACGTGCTGTTCGGCACGGTGGTGTTCGCCATGTTCGCCGGCTTCTACTTCTGGTGGCCGAAGCTGACCGGCCGGATGCTCGACGAGCGGCTGGGCAAGCTGCACTTCTGGCTGCTCTTCCCCGGCTTCCAGCTGACGTTCCTGGTGCAGCACTGGCTGGGCGAGGCGGGCATGCCGCGCCGGTACGCCGACTACCTCGCCGCCGACGGCTTCACCCTGCTCAACACCCTGTCCACGGCCGGGGCGTTCCTGCTCGGCGTCTCCACGCTGCCGTTCCTGTACAACGTGTGGTACTCCGCCCGGCACGGCCGGGTGGTCACCGAGGACGACCCGTGGGGGTACGGGCGTTCCCTGGAGTGGGCGACCTCCTGCCCGCCGCCGCGGCACAACTTCCACGCGCTGCCCCGTATCCGCTCCGAGTGCCCCGCCTTCGACCTGCACCATCCCTACGTGGCCCGCCAGGCGAAGGAGGTGGGGCAACGATGAAGACGGAGTCGATGCTGTTCGGGGGCGTGGCCCTGTTCTTCGCGGGGATCGCGGCACTCTACGGCGGCTGGTCGCGGGAACCGGCCGGCTCGGCGGTGCTCGTGGTCGCCTTCCTGATGGCGTCCCTGGTGTCCTTCTTCAGCGCCGTGCAGTACCGGCGCCGGGGCTCGCGGCCGCAGGACCGGCGGGACGCGGAGATCGCCGACGCGGCCGGGCCGGTGGAGTTCTTCCCCGCGGCGAGCCGCTGGCCGGTGGTGACGGCGGCCGGGTTCGCGCTGGCGGCGACCGGTGTGGTGTACGGGCTGTGGCTGTTCCTCATCGGGATGGCGGTGCTGGCTCGGGGGGTTCTGGGGATGGCGTTCCAGTTCGTGCACCGGGGCGAGGACCAGGAGTGAGCTGCGGCCGCGGGGCGCCGGGCCGCACGGTGGTGACGGGGCGCCGGCTCTCCTCGTAGCCGCCCTCGACGGTCTGCCGGACGTCGCCGGTGTCCACGCCCTCCCGAAGGTGCTCGCGTTCCTCGTCGGTGAGGGCGTGGCACAGCCAGCGGGTGAGGAAGAACGCGGCGATCGGTGCGAGCACCAGCAGGACCCGCAGGGCCCACGTCATCACGTTGACGGAGACGCGGAAGGTGGCGGCGGCCACGTCGTTGCCGCCCGCGATCAGCAGGACGGCGTAGAAGACGATTCCGGCGACGCCCAGGCCGGTGCGGACGGGCCGGTCGCGGGGCCGGTCGCACAGGTGCTGCTCCTGGCGCCCCTCCCCCGTCAGCCGCTGCTCGACGAACGGGTACGCGTACAGCACCAGGAACAGCAGGCCGGGCAGGACGACGGCGGGCAGGAGCACGTTCCACATGAGGGTGTGCCCGGCGACGTCGGTCTCCCAGGGCGGTACGAGGCGCAGCGCACCCTCCAGGAAGCCGACGTACCAGTCGGGCTGGGAGCCGGTGGAGGCCTGGTCGGGGCGGTAGGGGCCGTACACCCACACGGGGTTGATCTGGGCGACGGCGCCGAGTGCGGCGAGCAGGCCGAAGACCATGAGGGACAGCCCGGCGGAACTCGCCGTGAACTGCGGCACCATCGGCTTGCCGACGGCGTTGCGCTCGGTGCGGCCGGGGCCGCTCCACTGGGTGTGCTTGAGGTGGAACACCAGGATCAGGTGCACGGTCACCAGGCCGAGCAGCAGGCCGGGCAGCAGCAGGATGTGCATCGGGTAGAGCCGGGAGATGAAGTCGTGCCCGGGGAACTGGCTGCCGAAGACGAAGAAGCTCACATACGTGCCGACGACCGGCAGCGACAGCATGATGCCCTGGGCGATGCGCAGGCCCGTGCCGGACAGCAGGTCGTCCGGCAGCGAGTACCCGGCGAAGCCCTCCGCCAGCGCCAGCATGAACAGGGTGACGCCGATGACCCAGTTCAGCTCACGGGGGCGGCGGAAGGCGCCCGTGAAGAAGATCCGCAGCAGGTGCACGCCGATCGCGGCGGCGAAGACGAGCGCCGCCCAGTGGTGGATCTGGCGCAGCAGCAGTCCGCCGCGCACGTCGAAGCTGATGCGCAGGGTGGACTCGTAGGCGGCGGACATCGCCACGCCGCGCAGCGGCACATAGTGGCCGGCGTAGACGACCTCGCGCATCTCCGCATCGAAGAAGAAGGTCAGCCAGACGCCGGTGAGCACCAGCACCAGCAGGCTGTACAGGGCGATCTCGCCGAGCAGGAACGACCAGTGGTCGGGGAACGCCTTGCGCAGCATCGCGCCGCCCTCACCGACCGGCAGCCGCGCGTCGAGGGCACCGGTCAGCCGCTCGCCCCTGCTCTCCCCCGTCACCGGCTCCGACCGGCCGTGCCGCTCCACGTCCCTGCGCCTCCCGTGTCCGCCGACCCACCGGAGATGACCCTCCCCCGCCGGCATGCCTGTGGCACGCGGCGGCGGGGGAACCACCCGTGTCTTGGGCCCACTGCACCCGTTCGGGTGCGCATCGCGGACGCGGTCGGGGCGGGGGTGCCGTCAGATGTTGGGGCGGGCCGCGCTGATGTCGCCGAGGGCCGAGTCCGGGTCGCGTTCCATGGCGGTGTCGCCGAGGGAGACGATGCCGACCGGGTGGCCGTGGTCGACGACGGGGATGCGGCGTACGGAGTGCTCGCGCATCAGGCGGATCGCGAGGTTCAGGTCGTCATCGGGGCCGACGGTGACCACGTCGTCGCTGCAGATGCCGGCGACGGTGGTCTGCTCGGGGTCCCCGCCGTCGGCGATGCCGCGCACCACCAGGTCACGGTCGGTGACCAGGCCGCGCAGGTCGTCGCCGTCGGTCACCAGGACCGCGCCGAGGTCCTCGTCGCGCATCAGCCGGGCGACGGAGGTGACGGAGGCCTGCGGCTCCACGGTGACCGGGTCGGCGGTCATGATGTCGCGGACGTGCTGGATCATGACGTACTCCTTGTCGCAAGGGGATGTGTGGGAGCCGGGTTACCCGCAGACGGCCGGTGACACGGGGATTCAGCGGGCGAGGTCGATCTCGCTCCAGACCTGTTTGCCGCCGCTGACCGGGACCGCGCCCCAGGCGTCCGACACGGCCTCGACGAGGAGGATGCCGCGGCCGCCGGTGGCCTCCCAGCCGATGCTGGTCGGCTTGACGGGGGTGCGCGGGGAGGCGTCGGTGACCGCGATGCGCAGCCGGTGGTTGACCAGGGTGAGGCCGAGGCGGACCTGCCCGCCGGTGTGCACGAGGGCGTTGGTGACGAGTTCGGAGACGACGAGCAGCGCGGCGTCCACGTCGGACGCGGGGACGCCCCAGACGCGCAGGGTGCGCCGGGTGAAGCGGCGGGCGTGTCCGACGGCCTGCGGGACCCGCCACACCGTCCAGCTCTCCCGCAGCGGGCGCGAGGCCATGCCGTCGTAGCGCACCAGGAGCAGGGCGACGTCGTCGCTGCGGTTGGCGTTGCCGAGGAGGGCGTCGGCGACCGTGCCGAGGTCGGCGACGGCGCAGCCGCCGAGGTCGCGGGCGAGCCGGGCGAGGCCGCTGTCGATGTCGGCGTCCACCGACTCGACCAGGCCGTCCGTGGTGAGCGCGAGCACCGTGCCGGGCCGCAGGGACAGCGGGCCGAGCGGGAAGTCCGCCTGCGGGAGCACACCGAGCGGCGGACCGCCGTCGGACTCGACGATCTCGGTGCTGCCGTCCGGGTGGCGCAGCACCGGCGGCAGATGCCCGGCCCGTACGCACCACGCGGAGCCCGACTCCAGGTCGAGGTCGACGTAGGCGCAGGTGACGAACAGGTCGGTCTCGAGGTCGGCCAGCAGCCGGTTGGCGTGCGAGACGACCACGTCCGGCGGGTGGCCCTCGACGGCGTACGCGCGCAGCGCGGTGCGCATCTGGCCCATGACGGTGGCGGCGGCGGTGCTGTGGCCCTGCACGTCGCCGATGACGAGGGCGACATGGTGATCGGGCAGCGGGATCACGTCGTACCAGTCTCCGCCGACCTCCAGGCCCGCCGTGGCGGGCAGGTAGCGGGCGACGGCGACGGCGCCGGGCAGTGCGGGCAGGCGGCGCGGCAGCAGCTGGCGCTGGAGCATGCCGACCAGTTCGTGCTCGGCGTCGAAGGCGTGGGCGCGCATCAGGGCCTGCCCGGCGAGGCCTGCGGAGGCGGTGAGCAGGGCGCGCTCGTCGGGGCCGAAGTCGTGCGGAGTGTCCCAGCCGATGAGACAGGCGCCCGCCATGCGGTTGCCGGCGGGCAGCGGCAGCACGGCGAGGCCGCCGGGCCCGACCTCGGCGAGGGCGGGTTCCAGGGCGGTGCCGGCGGGCCAGATCCGGGCGCGGCCCTCGCGCAGCGCGGCGGCGAGGGTGGGCATGGCGCGCACGGGTGCGTCGGGCCACTCCGCGCGCCACTCCAGCCGCCACAGCTCGGGCCAGGCCTCGGGCTCCGGCGGGTCGAGGACGGTGACGATGAGCCGGTCGCCCTCCAGCTCGGCGAGCGCGATCCGGTCGGCCCGCAGCGGCCTGCGCAGGGCGGACACGACGGCCTGGCTGACGTCCCGCACGGTGCCGGCGGTGGCCAGCGTGGCGGCCAGGCGCTGCACCCGGGCCACGTCGGTGACGTCGGAGCGCAGCACGGAGGTGTCCTCGACGGTGCCGACGAGCCGGGCGGGACGGCCCTCGCCGCCGGGCAGCAGCCGGCCGTGCAGCCTGAGCCATCTGGGCGCTCCCGTGGGCTGCAGGATCCGGAACTCCAGCTCACGGTCGCCGATCGACATGTGGTCTGCCTCGACAACGGACATCAGCGCGGGCAGGTCTTCGGGGACGGTGAGGCGCAGCAGCGTCTCGACGTTGCCGTCGAAGTCCTCGCGGGCCAGCCCGAACAGCCGCAGGATGCCGTCGCCGACCGCGACCCGCCCGCTGTCCATGGCGAGGCTGAAGGCGTTCGCGGGCAGCTCTCCGGCCTCGGCGGCCGTGGCCGGCACCGGCGCGGTGACGGCCGCGGCGACCAGTTCGAGGCAGGTGCGGGCCTCGGTGCCGAAGCCGCCGCTGTCCTCGCTGACGGCGAGCAGGCAGCCGCCGGTGCCGTGCAGGGGCAGCGCGGCCAGGTGGAAGTCGAGCGCGGGGACGCGCCGGGACGGCGCCCGCGCCGCCAGCTCGCGCGGCCCGAGCCACACCGCGTGCCCGGTGCGCTGCACGTCGGCGGCCGGGGAGCGCCCGGACACCGGGTAGCTCTCGCGCAGCCCGTACACGGATCTCGGCACCCCGGCGGACTCCACCAGGCACAGCAGGTCGCCCTCCTCGTCGGGCGTGTAGACGGCGGCCAGCTGGGCGCCGGCGAACACCAGCGCCTGTTCGAGAACCTGCCGGATCCGTTCGGGTGAGTCGGGGCCGGAGGCGAGCGCTTTGAGGGCACCCTCGGCACGCAGCGTCCGCGTGCTGTGTCCCGCAGCTCCCTCACTGACCACGTCGGTATTACAGCGCGCATCGCACGCGGGCGCAGCCCCTGCGACCGTGGCCGCGTCCCGGCGCATGAGCTGCTCGAAACGATCCGAACATCTGTTGACGCATGCGTTCTGCACGGCGATGTGGTGACACACGTGACTGTCGGTGGTCGGTCACTCACTGGAAATCTCGAGGCCGGACCACGGAGGGGGACGCATGGACAAGCGGTACGAGGTGTACGCCCTCGCGGACCGTCACTTCTACGACACGCCGGACCGGCTGTCGGACGGCGGCGAGCAGGCCGCACCGCTGTTCGCGGCGGCGCGCCGCGAGGTGCCCGCGGGCTGGAGCGCGGCACGCGTCGGCGACTGGCTGACGCTGACCCCGCTCACCGCGGACGGCCACCCGCACTCCGGACCGGCCCAGGGCTGGAAGATCCACGCCTCGGCCACCCGGGCGAACGCCGAGAAGATCGCGGCGATCGTGTGGGACTACTGCGTGCCCCGCCGCATCCCGTTCAAGTTCGTGCCCGGCCCGCACCTGCTGCACCTGCGCAACGCCAAGTACGCCGGGCGCGACACCAGCGGCAAGTTCGTCACCGTCTACCCGGACGGCGAGGAGCAGCTGCACACCGTCCTGCGCGAGCTGGGCGAGCTGCTGGGGGGCTTCGAGGGCCCCTACATCCTCACCGACCTGCGCTGGGGCGAGGGCCCGCTGTACGTCCGCTACGGCGCCTTCGCGCGCTCCTACGTCGTCGACGAGCGCGGTGCGCTGGTGCCGGCGGTGCGCGACGGAGAGGGCCGGCTGGTACCGGACCGGCGTTCGCCCTCCTTCCAGGTGCCGGAGTGGGTGACGCTGCCCGAGTTCCTCCAGCCTCATCTGGCGGCGCGCAACACCACGACGGTGGGTGAGCTGCCGTACCGCATCGACAAGGCGCTGCACTTCTCCAACGGCGGCGGGGTGTACGCGGGCACCGACACCCGCGACGGGCGCAAGGTGGTGCTGAAGGAGGGCCGGCCGCACGCGGGGCTGGCCTCCGACGGGGCCGACGCGATCGCCCGGCTGGAGCGGGAGAAGGACGCGCTCGAGCGGCTGGCGGACACCGGGGTCGTGCCGGAGGTGCGGGACTGGTTCACGCTCGGCGACCACCGGTTCCTGGTGACGGACTTCGTCGAGGGGCGGCCGCTGAACGCGTTCTTCGCCGAACGGCATCCGCTGCTCGCCCCCGACCCGGACCCCGGCGAGGTCGCCGCGTACACGGCGTGGGCGGTGCGCATCCACCGGGCCGTGGAGCAGGCGGTGGAGAAGGTGCACGCGCGCGGGGTCGTCTTCAACGACCTGCACGTGTTCAACATCATGGTCGCCCCCGACGAGGAGTCCGTGTACCTGATCGACTTCGAGGCGGCCGCCCCGGTCGAGGAGCACGGCCGCCAGGTCGTCGCCCACCCCGGGTTCTTCGCGCCGCCCGACCGGCGGGGCGTCGAGGTGGACGGCTACGCGCTGGCCTGCCTGCGGCTCGCGCTGTTCCTGCCGGTGACCACGCTGTTCGTGGTGGACCGGGGCAAGGCGGCCCACCTCGCCGAGGTGATCGCGCGTGAGTTCCCGCAGGTGCCCGCCGGCTTCCTGGCGGAGGCGGTCACCGAGATCACCCGGGGCACGACCGGCCGGCCGGCGGGATCCGTCCCGCTCGTGGATCCGGCCGACTGGCCGCACAGCCGGGACTCCATGACCAAGGCGATCCTCGCCTCGGCGACCCCGGAGCGCGACGACCGGCTCTTCCCCGGCGACATCGCCCAGTTCTCCGACGGCGGCGGCCTCGGCCTCGCCCACGGTGCGGCCGGCGTGCTGTACGCGCTCGCGGCGACCGGCGCCGAACGCTACGACGAGGGCGAGCGCTGGCTGCTCGAACACAGCGACCCGGCACCGGCGGGCACCCCGCTCGGCCTGTACGACGGTCTCGCGGGCGTCGCCCACGTACTGGAGCTGCTGGGCCACCGGCAACGGGCCCTCGACCTGGTCGACGGCATTCTGAAGGAGCGCTGGCACAACCTGTCGTCCGACCTGCACGGCGGCCTGGCCGGGCTCGGCCTGGTCCTCGGCGCGCTCGCGGACTCGACCGGCGAGAGCGAGCTGGGCGAGCGGGCCTCCGAGGCCGCGCGGATCCTGGTCGGGCGCCTCGCCGAACCGCCCGCGCCGAAACGGCGGGCCGGGCTGCTGCGCGGCGCGAGCGGGCCGGCGCTGTTCCTGCTGCGGCAGTACGAGCGCACCGGCCAGGCGGAGTTGCTGCGGGCGGCCGGTGTGGCGCTGCGTCGCGACCTGGAGCGTTGCGTGGTGCGGCCGGGCGGCTCGCTGGAGGTCGACGAGGGCTGGCGCACCCTGCCCTACGCCGGCGACGGCAGCGTCGGGATCGGCATGGTCCTGGACGACTTCCTCGTCCATGCGCCGCACGCCGCCGAGGAGTTCGCCACCGTACGGGCTGGCGTGCTGACCGCCGCGACCTCCCGCTTCTACGCGCAGCCCGGGCTGTTCCAGGGCCGCGCCGGAATGATCGCCCACCTGAGCCGCACCGGGGCGGCACCCGAGCATCTGGCCGGCCAGATCTCCGGTCTCGGCTGGTACGCGATGGCCTACCAGGGCCAACTCGCCTTCCCCGGCCATCAGATGATGCGGCTCTCCATGGACCTCGCCACCGGAACGGCGGGCTGTCTGCTGGCGCTCGGCGCGGCCCTCGACGGCCCCGGCCCGGCACACCTGCCGTTCCTCCCGCCGCTCACGCGGCCCTGAAGACGCGGCCGCAGTCCCGCGGTCCTGACACCACCCCTGTCCCCATGACGAAAGGACACGATCATGGCCCTTCTCGACCTGCAGACGATGGAGTCCGACGAGCACAACGGCGGCGGCGGCGCGAGCACCGTCAGCCTGCTGTCGTGCATCAGCGCGGCGAGCGTTCTGCTCTGTCTGTGACGCCCACCGCGTGACCACGGCTCCGGGTGTGCCCTTCCGCTCAGGGAGGGGCCACCCGGGGCCCTCACTCTTCTCCGGGAGCAGCCGGCATGTCACGTCCACACCAGCGAGGCGACGCGGTGACCCGCGAGAGCGGGGCACTGTTGCGCGACGCCGCCCGGCACAGCGCGGCCCGCCGCACGGCGCTGTCCGTGGCCTCCGTCGCGTCGGCCGGCGCCGGACTGCTGCTGCCCGCGGCACTGGGCCGGGCCCTGGACCTGCTGCTGGCGCACGAGCCCGCGACCCGCTGGGTGCTCCTGTGCACGGGCCTCGTACTGCTGACGACCGTGCTGGACGCGGCCGAGACCGTGCTCCACGGCACCGTCGACGCCCGCACCACGGCCTGGCTGCGCCGCCGCGCGACGGGCCATGTGCTCGCCCTCGGCCCCCGCGCCCAGGACCGCTTCCCGGCGGGTGAGCTGGTCGCCCGGCTGGTCGGCAACGCCACGGCGGCCGGAACGGCACCCGCCGCGCGCGCCGCGCTGCCGGCCGCGGTCGCGGTACCGGCCGGGGGTGTCGTCGCGCTGGCGGTGATCGACCCGTGGCTGGCGGTCGTCCTGCTCGCCGGGGCACCGCCGCTCTACCTGCTGCTGCGCGCCCTGGCCCGCGACACCTCCGCCTGCGTCGCCGACTACCAGCGGGTGCAGGGACGGATGGCGGCGACACTGGCCGAGGCCGTCGCCGGACGGCGCACCATCCGCGCGGCCGGGCTCCAGGAGCGGGAGACTGCCCGCATCCTGACGCCGCTGCCCGAACTGTCCCGCGCGGGCCACCGCATGTGGCGGGTGCAGGGCCGGGCCGCCGCGCAGGCGGTGGCGGTCGCACCCCTGCTGCAGCTGGCGGTGGTGGCGGTCGCGGGCCTGCTGCTGGCGCGGCACCGGCTCACCGCCGGGGAGCTGCTCGCGGCGTCCCGGTACGCGGTCCTCGCCACCGGTGTCGGCGCGCTCGTCGGCCGGCTCACCGCCGTGGCACGGGCCCGCGCGGCGGCCGGACGGCTGGGCGAGCTGCACGCCGTGCCCGCCCCGCGTCACGGTGGACGCCGGCTGCCGCGGGGCGGACCGGGACGGCTGGAGCTGCGCGGGGTGAGCGCGCGACGCGGCGAGCGCACGGTGCTCGACGGGGTCGACCTGGTCGTGCCCGGCGGGACCACCCTCGCTCTCGTCGGCCGCTCGGGAACGGGCAAGTCGCTGCTCGCCGCGCTCGCCGCACGGCTCGCCGACCCGGACGCCGGGGAGATCCTGCTGGACGGGGTGCCCCTGCGCGAGCTGTCCCACGAGGAGCTGCGGACCGCGGTGGCCTGCGCCTTCGACCGCCCGGTACTGCTGGGCACCACGGTGGAGGACGCGCTCGCCCTCGGCCTGCCGCACCCCTCACCCGCCCGTGTCCGGGAGGCGGCCCGTACCGCCCACGCCGACGACTTCGTGCGCCGCCTGCCCGCCGGGTACGCCACCGCCTGCGCCGACGCCCCGCGCTCCGGCGGCGAGTCCCAGCGCCTCGGCCTCGCACGGGCCTTCGCCCGGGGCGGACGGCTGCTCGTCCTGGACGACGCGCTGTCCAGCCTCGACACGGTCACCGAACACCGCATCACCGAGGCGCTGACCGCCCCCGGCACCCACGGCACCCGCCTGCTCGTCGCCCACCGCGCCGCCACGGCCGCCCGCGCGGACGCCGTGGCCTGGCTGGACGGCGGACGTGTCCGCGCGGTGGGGCCGCACACGACGCTGTGGCGGGACCCCGGCTACCGGGCGGTGTTCGCCGGCGCGGACCCGGCGGGGGTAGGGCGGTGAGCGGCCCGGAACGTACGGCCGCGGGCGTCGGGCTGTTCGCGCGGGGGACGCGCTTTCTGCACCGGCGGTGGCAGGTGCTGCTGCGGCTGGCCGGCTGGTCGGTGCTGGAGACCGGGCAGACCTTCCTGCTCGGGTACGCCCTCGCCCGCGCCCTGGACGACGGGTTCCTGGCCGGGCGGTCCGGGACGGGGCTGGTCTGGCTGGCGGTGGCCGGCGCGGGGGTGCTGATCGGCGCGTTGGGCACCGGGCGGGTGTACGGCGCCGTCGCCGCGCTGGTGGAACCGCTGCGGGACCGGCTGGTGACCCGGGTGGTGGCGCGCGGCGTGCGCGAGGCGGACGACGGGGCGCTGTCCGGGCTGACGCAGCAGGTGGAGATCGCCCGGGACACGTTCGCCGGGCTGGTGATGGTGGCGCGGTCGTTCGTGTTCACGTCCGTCGGCGCGGTCGCCGGGCTGCTCGCTCTCGCCCCGCCCCTGCTGCTCGTCGTGGGGCCGCCGCTGGCCGCCGGTGTGGCGCTGTTCGCGGTGACGCTGCGGCCGCTGGCACGGCGGCAGGAGGCCTACCTCGCCGCCGACGAGGCAGTCGCCGCCCGCCTCGGCGCCGTCTGTCCCGGGCTGCGGGACATCACGGCGTCCGGGGCGGAGGAACGGATCGCGGCGGACGTCGGGGCCGACGTCGACGCCGAACTGCGGGCCGCGCGGTCCCAGGCCCGCTTCTCCGTGCTGCGCACGGCGGCCCTCGCCGTCGGCGGTCATCTGCCGGCCGTGCTGCTGCCGGCCGCGGCGCCCTGGCTCCTGGACCGCGGTGTCACCCCGGGCGCCCTGGTCGGCGCCCTGGCCTACGTCACCCAGTCCCTGCTGCCCGCGCTGGGCACGCTCGTCCACGGCCTCGGCACGAGCGGCGCCCGGCTGACTGTGGTCCTGCGCCGGCTGGCACCGCAGACGGACGCCGGACGGCCGGTCGGTGCGGACGGGACGCACGGGGTGCGCGGGGCCGCGGGCCGCACCGGCGCGGCGGGCCCTGCGCCGGCTCCGGTGCCCGCACCTGCCCCGGCGCCCGCCGAACCCGCTCTGCGCCTGACCGGCGTGACCTTCTCGTACGGCCCCGGCGCGGCCCCGGTGATCGACGACCTGGACCTCACGCTCGTGCCCGGCGCCCACCTGGTCGTCGTCGGACCCAGCGGCATCGGGAAGTCGACGCTCACCGCGCTCGTCGCGGGGCTGCTGGAGCCCGTGCGCGGCGGCATCCGCGTCCACGGCGCGCCGGTGCCCTCGGCGCGGGCCGCCGCCCTGCGCGTGCTCGTCCCGCAGGAGGCGTACGTGCACAGCGGCACCCTCGGTGAGAACCTCGGCCTGCTGCGGCCGGATCCGGTGGCCGAGCCGGAGCTGCTCGCGGCGGCCGACGCGGTCGGGCTCACATCCCTGCTGGAGCGGCTCGGCGGTCCGGGTGCGCCGGTGGATCCGGCGGCGCTGTCGGCGGGCGAGCGGCAGCTGATCGCGCTGACCCGGGCCTATCTGTCGTACGCGCCGCTCGTGCTGCTGGACGAGGCGACCTGTCACCTGGACGCGCAGGCGGAGGAGCGCGCGGAGCGGGCCTTCGCGCAGCGCACGGGCGGGACGCTGGTCGTCGTCGCGCACCGCATCAGTTCGGCGCGGCGCGCCGACCGTGTGCTGGTGCTGGACGGCCCGCGCACGGCGTACGGCACGCACGGCGAGCTACCGGCCCGCTCACCGCTCTATCGCGAGCTGGTCGGCCACTGGGCCACTCCCTCAGACCCAGCCCTGGCCCTGGGAGATGCGGATGGCGTCGACGCGGTTGCGGGCGCCGGTCTTGCGGGTGATGGCCGCCATGTAGTTGCGCACCGTGCCGTGGGACAGGTGCAGGCTCCCGGCGATCTCGGCGACGGAGGCGCCACCGGCGGCCAGGGATAACACGCTCAGCTCACGGCGGGTCAGCGGCATCTCGGCGGCCTCGAGGAAGCCGAAGCCGAGCGAGTCGTCGACGAAACGTTCCCCCTGGGCGACACGCCGGATGCCCTCGACCAGGCGCTCGGGCGCGCCCTCCTTGCCGATGTAGCCGAGCGCCCCCGCCTCCCTGGCTCTTCTCAGCATCCCCGGCCGGTGCGCGTCGGCCAGCACCAGCAGCCGTGGCCCCGTCCCGTCGGCCGCGCCACGCCCGCACAGGTCGCCGAGCGGCGGGACGCCAGGTGCGTCGGAGCACTCAAGGTCCGCGGCGCACACGTCGGGCCGTACCGACCGCACCCGGCCCGGCGCGGCGCGCCATGAGGTGTCGTAGACGCGCAGGTCGTCCTCGCGGCGCAGCCAGTCCGCGAGGACGGACCGCACCAAAGACGCGTCATGGACCAGAAGTACCCGGATCACCGCTGTCCCTCTCCTCGTGCGCAGCAGTCATGGTGGTGAACGCGTGCCCCATTGTTGGCGTTCGTGACGTTCCCCGGTGGGGAAGATCCGGCCGACGCGGGGCGCGGGGGCGCACAGGCGCAGCCCGTGCACCGCCCCGCGCCTCGACTGCCCGGGCATGGTTGACCGCAAGGGGGGTAGTCGGCTCGGTCGCGTGGGCGCGGGGCGTCGGCAGCCGATCCCCCCGCGCGGCGGGCCGCCGCGACGACCGTGCCCTCGCCGTCGCGGCGGCTCGCGGGCTCTCGCCGTGCGCGGCTCGGTCCGGCAAGGCAGATTTGATCCCTGGGACCTCCCCGGGGCTTTCCGGCCTGCCCGCGGGGAATCCGTGCAACGTCGGGTCCGCGGCCCACGCGGGCGGGCGAGGAGGTGGTCGGCGTGAGCGACGGGCAGCCGCCCGGGCAGGCAGCGCCGGCCCACCGGGAGCCCGGCGGCGGGCCGCTGCTGTCGCTGGCCCTGACGGCGATGCTGGAGGACGTGGGGGCGCACTCGGGCGCGGTGTACCTGCGGGTTCCCGACGAGCCGGTGCTGGAGATGGCCGTGATGGTCGGGATGCCCCGGGCGTTCGCCGCCCCGTGGGAGCGGGTGGGGCTGAGCGCCCCGATCCCGGTCGCGGAGGCGGCCCGCGAGCGGCGCCCGGTCTGGGTGGGCGGCGAGGAGGAGATGGCCCGCCGCTACCCCCGCATCTCGGTGGTGCTCCCCTACCCCTTCGGGCTGGCCGCGCTGCCGGTGGCCACCGACTCCACGGTGTACGGGGCGGTGTTCGTCACCTGGCCCGGCGGGCGTCCGGCCGAGCCGCAGGAGGACGACCTGCGGCGGCTGGCCCAGGCCTGCGACCGTCTCGCACGGCAGCTGGAGCGGGCCGCCACCGAGGGCCGGCCGCTGCGGCCCGAACCCGACCTGCTCGCCACGCCGCCCCCGGAGGGCCTGACCGGCTCGCTCGGCTCGGCCGAGGCGGCCAGGATGGTGGCGCGGCTGCCGTACGGGCTGTGCTCGCTGGATCTGAACGGCCATGTCTCCTTCGCCAACGCGGCGGCGGCCGAGCTGCTGGGGGTCGACGTCGCCACGCTGCTCGGCAACCAGCCGTGGGCCACGCTGCCCTGGCTGCGCGATCCGATGTACGAGGACCGCTACCGGGCCGCGCTGATCAGCCAGCAGGTCACGTCGTTCGTGGCGATGCGCCCACCCGGCACCTGGCTGTCGTTCCGCCTGTATCCGAGCACGACCGGGCTGAGCGTGCGCATCTCCCGGGCCCGGGCGGTGTCGGAGCTGTACCGGGCCGGTCCGCAGCCCGGGGACGCCCCGTCCCGGCTGGTGACCATCTCGCAGGTGCTGAGCCTGGCCGGCGCGCTGACCGAGGCGGTGGGCGTGCAGGACGTGGTGGAGCTGGTGGCACAGGAGCTGGGCCCGGCCATCGGGAGCCGGGCCGTGGTGCTGCTCGGCTCGCGGGCCGGCCGGCTGCACGTGCTGGGACATCGCGGCTACCCGGACGCGCACATCGTGGAGCGGTTCGACGGCACCCCGCTGACCGAGCCGACGCCCGGTGTGCAGGCCCTCACCAGCGGGGTGCCGGGGTTCTTCGCCTCGCAGCCGGAGCTGGAGCGGCTGTACCCGTCCCGCCATGCCACCCCTGACGGCTTCGCGGCCTGGGCGTACCTGCCGCTCATCGCCTCCGGCCGGCCGGTCGGCACCTGCGTCCTCGCCTACGCCGAGCCGCATCCCTTCCCGGCCGACGAGCGGGCAGTGCTGACGAGTCTGGGAGGGCTGATCGCGCAGGCCCTGGAACGTGCCCTGCTGTACGACGTCAAGCACCAGCTGGCGCAGGGGCTGCAGGAGGCGCTGCTGCCGCACTCGCTGCCGCGGCTGCCCGGCATCGACGCCGCCGCCCGCTACCTTCCCGCGACCCGCGGGATGGACATCGGCGGCGACTTCTACGATCTGGTGCCCTCCCCGCCGCTGGCGGCGGCGGTCATCGGCGACGTGCAGGGGCACAACGTGACGGCGGCGGGGCTGATGGGGCAGATCCGCACGGCGGTGCGGGCGTACACGACCGTCGGGCACAGCCCGGGTGAGGTCATGAGCGCCACCAACCGGCTGCTGATCGAGCTCGGCTCCGAGCTGTTCGCGTCCTGCCTGTATCTGCGGCTCGACCCGGGGCATGGGCGCGCGGTGATGGCGCGGGCCGGGCATCCGCCGCCGCTGCTGCGCCGGCCGGACGGGCGGGTGAAGGTGCTCGACCGGGCGGGCGGTCCGCTGCTGGGCATCGACATGGCCGCCGCGTACGCGACGACCGAGGTCGGACTGGCGCCGGGCGCGTTGCTCCTGCTGTACACCGACGGGCTGATCGAGTCCCCGGGCACCGACATCGGGGACGCGCTGGCCGAGCTGTCCGAGCGGCTCGCCGACTGCGGGGACGTGCCCCTGGACGAACTCGCCGACGGTCTCGTCGCGCAGTACGCGGCCGGGGAGGAGCGGATCGACGACGTGGCGCTGATGCTGCTCCGGGCGCGGTGAGATGGCGGCGGGGACCCGGGGGTGTGCGGCGCTGTGAGCGGTCCGGCCCTCCCACCGGAGGGCCGGACCGTCTCCCCTGCCGGCCGGGAACCGCGGGTGAGGCCGGTCAGGGGGTTTGGGGTGGGGCGAGGTCAGTTGCTCCCGGTGAGCGCGGAGCCGTCCGACGCGCCGGAACCTTCCTGGGCACCGGAGCCGACGCCCGAGGCGGAACCGTCGCCCGCGCCGGAGCCATCCTGAGCGCCGGAACCGTCGCCCGTGCCGGAGCCGTCCTGAGCGCCGGAGCCGTCGCCCGTGCCGGAGGCGTCCTGAGCGCCGGAACCGTCGCCCGTGCCGCTGCCGGACTGGTCACCGCCCGCCTGCTGGTTACCGCCCGTCTGCTGGTCACCGCCCGCTTGCTGGTCACCGCCCGTCTGCTGATCGCCCGCGCCCTGGCCCGCGCCGCCGGTTCCGGCAGCGGAACCGCCGCCCGCGCCCAGCGTCGCTCCCGTCGCCTGCAGTGCCGTCGTGACCGGCTGGAAGAACGTCTCCCCGCCGGAGGTGCAGTCGCCGCTGCCGCCGGAGGTGAGCCCGACCGCGAGGCCGTCCTGGGTGAACAGGGAGCCGCCGCTGTCGCCGGGTTCGGCGCACACGTTCGTCTGGATGAGCCCGGTGACCGTGCCCTCGGGGTAGTTGACGGTGGCGTCGAGGCCGAGGACCTGCCCGTCGTGCAGTCCCGTCGTACTGCCCATCCGGAAGACCTGCTGTCCGACGGTCGCGTCCGCGGCCTGGCTGATCTGCACGGTCTGCCCGCCGCCGACGTTCACCTCGCTCGGCGCCTGCGTGTTCGGGTCGTCGTACTTCACGATGGAGAAGTCGCCGTTGCCGGGGAAGACGGCCTGGTCGACGGTGGCGATCGGCTGTCCGTTCTGGGCGTCGGACCACTGCTTGGCGGCGACCCCGCAGTGACCGGCCGTCAGGAAGGCGGGCGAGCCGTCGGACGCCGTGACGTTGAAGCCGAGGGAGCAGCGCGCCCCGCCGCCGAAGATGGCGTCGCCGCCGGAGACGAAGGTCTTGAAGGTGCCGGCGGACTTCTGCACGGTGGCCATGCCGGGGCCCAGGCTCCGCACGGTCGCCTGGAGCCGGTCCCACCGCGCGCCGGTGACGGTGCGGTCGGCGGTGACCCGGAGTTTGTTCGTGCGCGGGTCGATCGCCCAGGCGGTGCCGGGTATGGAGGCCTGCGCCTTCAGCGTGTGGGCGCCCGACTCGAGGGCGGCCAGGCTGTGGGCGACCTCGCGGACGGCCGCGCCCGCCTTCTTGGCCTGCGCGACGACGTTGTCGTTGTCGCCGGGGACGACGTTGACGACGAGTTGGCGCTTGCCCGCGTCGTAGTAGGAGCCGGCGAAGGAGTCGCCCAGCAGTCCGGAGAGCTGCGCGGCCAGGCCCTGGGCGTCGGCCGCCTTGAGCGTGCGGGGGGCCGGCGTGCTCGAGGCGCCGTCCTGTGAGGCGTTGGCCTGGGGCAGCAGGATCGCCGCCGCGCCGAGCGCCGCCACACCGCCTGCCGCCATGGCTGCCTTGCGCTTCGGGATTCGCTTGTGACTCAACCTTCTCGCCCTCCTGGGGGGTTGTGGGGGTCGGGGCCCTGTCAGCGGCGCCTGGATGGCCGTTGGTACGCAGGAGGCGGGCCAGGCGTTCAACGCGGTGCGTCAACTCACGTGGCGCGGAGGGTGATTCGGTCGCGGGGTGAATGGCGATTCGGCCGCAGGGTGGACGGCGGTTCGGCCAGGACACGGGCGTGGCGCGCGCCGCCTGGGAACAATCCCCTGCATGACGATGACCACCGCGGAAGCGGACAAGATCCTGGCCGGCAACTTCGCGCCCTGGGTGCTGGAGCTGGGGCTGTCGGTGCAGGAGATCGAGGCGGGCCGGGCGGTGCTGCGGCTGCCCTGGTCGGACCGGCTGGCCCGGGAGGGCGGGGCGCTGTCGGGGCAGGCGCTGATGGCGGCCGCCGACACGGCGACCGTGCTCGCCGTGTCGGCGGCGCGCGGCGGCTACGTCCCGATGACGACCGTGCAGCAGTCGACGTCCTTCCAGCGCGCCGTGACGGGGGCGGATGTCCTGATCACGGCGGTGCTCACCAAGCTGGGCCGCCGGATGGCCTTCGCGGACGTCTCCCTCGTCGATGCGGAGTCGGGCGAGCTGGCCGCGCACGCGACCACGGTGTACGCGCTGCTCGGCTGACACGATCGGTATCGGTCCGGCGACGGTCGGTTGCGGACACGTAACGGAATATCTGCTTCAGGGAATCTGCACATCGAATGCTCAACCAGGCCACCGGGCGCGGCAGATCTGCACAACCGCACGGCGCCCGGTTTTCGTTTGCGTCATGTGTCCGATTCGGCCGGCGGGCGGCAAGCGGAGGTGTGCGACGAAGCGGAGCACGGTGTGAAGAAGTCGCCGACGCGGCGTGCGCACGCCTGCACCTTTGGGTCGGCGAGCGGCACAAGTGCCCAGGTGAGAGCGATGGTTGATTGGAATCGCGCGGTCACCGCGTGCTTTTATCCAACGCACCGCAGGGATCCCCCGTGGCCCCCGGTACCCCCTTGTGAAATACCCATACGAAGGGAAGTTCCATCATGAACTCCACCCCCCAGGTTGAGACCGTCGAGATCTCCGACGCCGAGCTCGACAACGTCTCCGGCGGTCTGTCCGTCAACGCCCTGAACACCGTCACCGGTGCCGTCAACGGCGTTGCCCCGGTCGCCGGCCTGGTGGACACGGCCGTCGGCACCGTCGAGGGTGTCACCGGCCTGAACGTCGCCCCGGTCACCAACCTGGTCGCCGGTCTCTGATCGCACCCTTTGTGCCCCCCGGGTCCCGGAAGCCGCCCCCCGGCTCCGGGACCCACGGGTGTGCCCGGGGTCTCCGTTCCCGATGTAGGTGACCGTGCAGTTCCGCCAACAGGCCCTCACCAAGCTCCAGTCGCCGGAGGAGCTCGATCTTCCGGTGCGTCTCGCCCGCCCGCAGGGCTGGCTCGTGCTGTCGGTGACGGTGGTCGCGATCGTGGCCGCCTCGGTGTGGGCGGTGACCGGATCCGTGGCCTCCACGGTCAGCGCGGCGGCCGTTCTCACGCACGGAGAGGGCAGTTACGTCCTGCAGAGCCCGGTCGCGGGACAGGTGACGGCGGTCCTCGCCGAGGAGGGCGCGCGGCTGCCCGCCGACGCTCCGGTGCTGAAGGTCCGTACGGCCGAGGGCGAGACCACGGTCCGCACGGTCGCGGCGGGCCGGATCACGGCGCTCGCCGCCACCATCGGGCAGATCATCTCCACCGGCGCGAACGTCGCGGCCGTGGAGAAGGTCGCCCACGCCGGCGACCCGCTCTACGCGACCGTGTACGTCCCGGCGGAGAACGCCTCCACCATCCCCGCGCACGCCGCCGTTGACCTCACCGTGCAGACGGTGCCGGCCCAGCAGTACGGCGTACTGCGCGGCCATGTGAAGTCCGTGGACCGCACCGCCCAGTCGGCGCAGGCCATCGGCGCGTTCCTCGGGGACAGCCAGCTCGGCGAGCAGTTCACGAAGAAGGGCCGCCCGGTCGCCGTCACGGTCGAGCTGGACACGTCGTCACGCACGAAGAGCGGCTACCGCTGGTCCTCCGCGGACGGGCCGCCGTACCCCCTGACCTCCATGACCCTGGCCACGGGTTCGATCCACCTGGCCGATCAGCGTCCCGTCGATTGGCTGCTGCCGTGACCACCGCCGCACCCGAGACCCGGGGCCGCCGCCGCGCCGCCCCGCCCAAGCGGTCCGTGCCGAAGCCGCGCAGGAAGACCGTGCGCACCCCGACCGTGCTGCAGATGGAGGCCGTGGAGTGCGGCGCCGCCTCCCTGGCGATGGTGCTCGGCCACCACGGCCGGCACGTCCCGCTGGAGGAGCTGCGCATCGCCTGCGGCGTCTCCCGCGACGGCTCGCGCGCCTCCAACCTGCTGAAGGCCGCGCGCAGTTACGGCCTGACCGCCAAGGGCATGCAGATGGACCTGGCGGCACTCGCCGAGGTCAAGGCACCCGCGATCCTGTTCTGGGAGTTCAACCACTACGTCGTCTACGACGGGATGGGCCGCCGCTTCGGCCGCCGCGGCGTGTTCGTCAACGACCCCGCCAAGGGCCGCCGGTTCGTGACCCTGGAGGACTTCGACGGCAGCTTCACCGGTGTGGTGCTGGTGATGGAGCCGGGCGAGAACTTCAGCACCGGCGGTCGCAGGCCCGGCGTGTGGGGCGCGATGCCCGCCCGGCTGACGGGCACCGCGGGCACCCTGCCGGCCGCGGTACTGGCGAGCCTGCTGCTGGTGCTGGTGGGCGCCGCGGTCCCGGCGCTGAGCCGCACCTATATCGACATGTTCCTGATCGGCGGTCAGACCTCGCTGCTGGGCGTGCTGTTCACGTCCATGGCGGCGTGCGTCGCGCTCACGGTCGCACTGACCTGGCTGCAGCAGGCGAACCTGCACCACGGCCGGATCATCTCCTCGACGCTCTCCAGCGCCCGCTTCCTGCGGCATCTGCTGCGGCTGCCGGTGACCTTCTTCTCCCAGCGCAGCCCGGCCGACCTGGTGCAGCGGCTGCAGTCCAACGACCAGGTCGCCGAGACCCTGTCCCGTGATCTGGCGGCGGCGGGCGTGGACGCGGTGGTCGTCGTGCTCTACGCGCTCCTGCTGTACACCTACGACCCGCAGCTGACGGTCGTCGGCATCGGCGTCGCCCTGCTGAACGTCGTCGCCATGCGGGTGGTCATCCGGCTGCGGGCGACGCGCACGGCGAAGCTGCGCGCGGACAGCGCCCGGCTGACGAACACCGCCTACACCGGCTTGCAGCTGATCGAGACGATGAAGGCGACCGGTGGCGAGGACGGCTACTTCCGCAAGTGGGCCGGGCAGCACGCCACCACGCTGGAGGAGCAGCAGCGGCTCGGCGTGCCGAGCGCCTGGCTGGGCGTGGTCGCGCCGACGCTCGCCACGCTGAACAGCGCGCTGATCCTGTGGATCGGCGGCATGCGGGCCATCGAGGGGCACATCTCGGTCGGTCTGCTGGTCGCCTTCCAGGCGCTGGTGACCCGGTTCACCGCTCCCCTGACCCGGCTGAACGGCGTCGCGGGGCGCATCCAGGACTTCGCCGCGGACGTGGCCCGGCTGAAGGACGTGGAGAACTTCCGGGCCGATCCGCTGTACGACCGCAAGAGCGGGGCGGACGCCACACGCCGGCTGCACGGCCATGTCGAGCTGCAGAACATCACCTTCGGCTACAGCCCGCTCGACAAGCCGCTGCTGACCGGCTTCGACCTGACCGTGGGCCCCGGCCGGCAGGTGGCCCTGGTGGGCGGCTCGGGCAGCGGCAAGTCGACGGTGTCCCGGCTGATCGCGGGCCTGTACACACCGTGGGAGGGCGTGATCCGCATCGACGGTCAGCGCCTGGAGGACATCCCGCGGGGCGCGCTCGCGGCCTCGGTGTCCTTCGTCGACCAGGACGTGTTCCTCTTCGAGGGAACCGTCCGCGACAACGTGGCGCTGTGGGACCCGTCGATCCCCGACGACGCCGTGCTGGAGGCGCTGCGCGACGCCGCCCTGTACGACGTGGTGATGCGCCGGCCCGGCGGCATCCACAGCCGCGTGGAGCAGGACGGCCGCAACTTCTCCGGCGGGCAGCGCCAGCGGCTGGAGATCGCGCGGGCCCTGGTGCGCCGCCCGAGCATCCTCGTCCTGGACGAGGTCACCAGCGCCCTGGACGCGGAGACCGAGCAGATCGTGATGGACAATCTGCGCCGCCGCGGCTGCGCCTGCGTGGTGATCGCGCACCGGCTGAGCACGGTGCGCGACAGCGACGAGATCGTCGTGCTCCAGCACGGCCAGATCGTGGAGCGCGGGCGGCACGAGGAGCTGGTGGCACGCGGCGGCGCGTACGCGGCGCTGGTCAGGGAGCGGTGAGATGACGGCCGTACACGAAGGCGACCCGGTACTCGGCGCGTTCGGGCAGCTGGGCACGCCGCTGCACTGCGCGGGCCTGGGCCGGCTGGACCTGGAAGGTCCGCAGACGCTGTGGCTGGTCGCGGCCGGGGCGCTGGACCTGTTCGCGGTGGACGCCGCCCAGCAGGGCCACTGGCACCACCTGGGCCGGCTGGAGGCGGGCTCGCTGCTGCTCGGCCCGGTCGCAGGTCCCCAGCACACGCTCGTCGCCCGCCCGGTGCGCGACTGCGTCGTGCACCGCATCGCGCTGCGCGAGCTGTACCAGCCCGCGCAGACGCAGACCTGGTCCTACGACGAGTACGGCAACCCCCAGTACGTGCCGCCGACGACGAGCCCGCTGGAGTACGCCCTCGCGCTCGGCGTGGGCCGCGGTCTGTCGATCCTGTTCCAGGCGCCGATGGCCGACGAACGCCCGGCGGAGGGTGGGGGCGCCCCCGTGCGAGCGTATTCGAGCATGGGGGAGGACGACGACGTGTTCTGGATGCAGGTGCCGCCCGGCAGCGTCCAGTACGGCTCCCTGTACGGCCAGGAGGCGGCCGCCGATCTGCTGATGGACCCGGCGGTGTGGCAGGGCATGGTCGATCAGCAGTACCGGCTGCTGGCCACCCTGGACCGCTGGATCGAGCAGCTGGAGCGCACCCACGAGACCCGCACGGCCGCCGGCATCAAGGCCGGTGAGGCGGTGCGCGCCCAGGCCGACCGGACGCTGCTCGCCTCCATCGGGCGCGCCTCGGCCAAGCGCACCACGTCCGCCGACGCGGACGCCACCTACGCGGCGTGCAAGCTGGTCGCCGAGGCCGCCGGGATCACGCTGACCGCACCGCCGCAGTCCGGCACCGGTGACGACCGCCTCGACCCGGTCGAGCGGGTCGCGCTCGCCTCGCGGCTGCGCACGCGCGCGGTACGCCTGCACGGCCGCTGGTGGCGGGAGAACGCGGGCCCGCTGGTCGGTCACCGGGCGCTGTCCGGTGCGCCGGTGGCGCTGCTGTGGCGGCGCGGCGGCTATGTCGCCGTCCACCCGTCGACCGGACGGGAGACACCGGTGGAGAAGGCGAACGCCGGGGAGTTCGAGCCGCGCGCGGTGATGTTCTACCGGCCGCTGCCCGAGAAGGGACTCGGACCGCTGGGGCTGATGCGGTTCACACTGCGCGGCACCCGCTCGGACCTGACGTGGCTGCTGCTGGCCGGGCTGGTGACGGTGGCGATCGGCGCGCTGGTGCCGGTGGCGACGGGCCGGGTGCTCGGCGAGTACGTGCCGCGGGCGCAGTCCGGGCCGATCGTGCAGGTGTGCCTGGCGGTGATGGTCTCCAGTGTGGTGGCGGCGGCGTTCATGCTGCTGCAGAACCTCACCATCCTGCGGTTGGAGGGACGCATCGAGGCCACGCTGCAACCGGCCGTGTGGGACAGGCTGCTGCGGCTGCCGACGACGTTCTTCGCACAGCGCTCCACGGGCGAGCTGGCGAGCGCGGCGATGGGCGTCAGCGCGATGCGCCGGCTGCTGGCGGGCGTCGGCCCGTCGGTGGCGCAGTCGGTCACCATCGGCGCGATGAACCTGGGACTGCTGCTGTGGTACAGCGTGCCCATGGCCATGGCGGCGATCGGCATGCTGGTGGTGATCGCGGGCGTGTTCACGGCGCTGGGGCTGTGGCAGGTGCGCTGGCAGCGCAAGCTGGTGGTGCTCTCCAACAAGCTGAACAACCAGGCCTTCCAGACCTTGCGCGGACTGCCGAAGCTACGGGTGGCGGCGGCCGAGAACTACGCGTACGCGGCGTGGGCGTCTCAGTTCGCGCGCAGCCGTGAACTGCAGCAGCGGCTCGGGCGCATCAAGAATCTCAACTCGGTGCTGGGCGCGGTGTATCTGCCCCTGTGCTCGCTGGTGATGTTCATGCTGCTGGCCGGCCCGGCGCGCGGCGCGCTGTCGGCGGCCGACTTCCTGACCTTCAACACGTCGGTGACGATGCTGCTGACCTCGGTCACCCAGCTGACCGGCGCGTTCGTCTCCGCGGTGGCCGCGCTGCCGCTGTTCGAGGAGATCAGGCCGGTGCTTCAGGCCGCGCCGGAGGTGGCCGCGGCGAGCACCCGGCCGGGCCCGCTGTCCGGGGCGATCGAGGCGCGCCGGCTGTCGTTCCGCTACTCCGACGACGGGCCGCTCGTCCTGGACGACGTGTCGTTCGAGGTGCGCCCGGGCGAGTTCGTGGCGGTCGTCGGCCCGAGCGGCTGCGGCAAGTCGACCCTGCTGCGCCTGCTCATCGGCTTCGACAAGCCGGTCTCGGGGAGCGTCCTGTACGACGGGCAGGACCTGGCCGCCCTCGACCAGTCCGCGGTACGGCGGCAGTGCGGGGTGGTGCTGCAGCACGCGCAGCCGTTCACCGGCTCGATCCTTGACGTCATCTGCGGCACCGAGCCGTACACGCCGGAGGAGGCGATGGCGGCGGCCGAGTTGGCGGGGCTCGCGGAGGACATCCAGCGGATGCCGATGGGCCTGCACACCATCGTCGCCGGCAACGGGGCGATCTCCGGCGGGCAGCGGCAGCGGCTGATGATCGCGCAGGCGCTGATCAGGCGCCCGCGGATCCTGTTCTTCGACGAGGCGACCAGCGCCCTGGACAACGAGACGCAGCGCACGGTGATCGAGTCGACGAAGGCGCTGAACGCGACCCGGATCGTGATCGCTCACCGTCTGTCGACGGTGCTGGACGCGGACCGCGTGATCGTGATGGAGAACGGCAGGGTTGCCCAGCAGGGGCCGCCCGCGCAGCTGCTCGCCGACACGGGAGGGCGGCTGCACGAGCTGGTGCGGCGTCAGATGGCGTGACGCTTTCCTGCGGCGCTGCGGGTCAGTCCAGGCCGGGTACGGGGGCGCCGGAGGGGACGCCCGCGTCGATGTAGGCGGCGTAGAGCGCCTTCCAGTCGGCGGTGGGACCGGCGTGCGGGCCCTGGAGGCGTTCGCCGCGCGCGGCGGCGTCGAGTGCGGCGAGGCACACCTCCCAGCCGGCGCCGTTGCGGGCGGCGGTGTCCGGTGCGGCGAGGACGTCGGTGAGGGTGAAGAGGGTGCGTCCCCCGGTGAGTTCCTCCAGGTCGAAGTGGAGTTCGTCGTCGCCCCAGGAGAAGGACAGGTGCCGCGGGGGGTCGACCGCGATGACCCGGCCGGTGGACTCCGGCATGTTCGGGTCGCCGCGGAAGGTGACGGTGCCGCCGGGGCGCAGGTCGAACGCGGCGCGGGCGGGGAACCACCGGGCGAGTTCGTCCGGGTCGGTGACGAAACGCCAGACGCGGTCCACGGGGTGGTCGTAGGTGCGGCTGAAGCGGACGGCGGGGCGGCCGTCGTCGAGGATGAGGTACGTACCGGTGAGGTCGGCGGCCATGGCGGATCAGTCCTTCGGGGTGGGGGGCGGCCGAAGCTCGGGGGCCCCGGTGTTCCCGGACGCGTCCGGCGCGCCGTCGAGGTGGCGGCCGAGGGCGTCCAGGCTCGTGTTCCACAGCCTGCGGTAGGGGGCGAGCCAGGCGTCCAGCGCGGCGATCGGGGCCGGGTCGAGGGCGTAGACGCGGCGCTGCGCGTCCTGCCGTACCCGGACCAGACCGGCCTGTCTGAGCACCTTCAGGTGCTTGGAGGTGCTGGGCTGGCTCAGTCCGCGGGCCTCGACGATCTCGCCGACGGACCGGGGCCGCTCCAGAAGCAGCGCGACGATGGCGCGCCGGTGCGGGTCGGCGAGGGCGGTCCACAACGAGATGCCGTCGGACATAAACTCCAATATGCCTCCACGGTTATATGCCGGTCAAGGAATGGGCCGATGCGTTCCGGCATGATCCCGCCGCGCTGGGTACCCGCCACGCCATGCGGATGAGTGTGGTGGACGTCGGATCGAACACGGTCCGGCTGGTGGTGGCGGACGCGGAAGGCGGGGTGCCGCTGCCGGTGCACACCGCCAAATGGCGACTCAGGCTGGGGCAACGGGTCAGACCCGGGAACCCGATCCCCGAGGAGGACGTGGAGCAGCTCGCCGAGGCGGTCGCCGGGGCGGGCCGGACGGCGGCGAAGTGGGGCGCGGCGGGGCCGCTGGCGTTCGCGACCGCGGTCGTGAGCGCCGCGCCGAACCGGGGCGAGGTCCTGCGCGAGGTGCGGGCCCGCACGGGTGTGGAGCTGTGCACGCTGCCGGGTGAGCTGGAGGCCGAGCTGACGTTTCTCGCGGCGCGGCGCTGGATGGGCTGGCGGTCGGGACCGCTGGCGCTGCTGGACATCGGCGGCGGGTCGCTCGAGGTCGCCTTCGGGCGCGGCCGGCTGCCGGACTTCGTGGCGTCGCTGCCGCTGGGCGCGGCGCGGCTGACCCATGAGTTCCTCGAGGGCGGCCAGGATCCGCCGGCGCCGGAACAGCTGAAGGCGCTGCGCCGCCGGGTACGCCACCAACTGCGGGACGTGGCGGCGCGGATCCGCTGGGAGGGCCCGCGCACTGCGGCCGCCACGTCGCGCACGTTCCAGCAGCTGGGGCGGCTGTGCGGGGCGGCGCCCGGACGGCACGGGCCGTTCGTGGAACGGGAACTGCGCCGCGCGGACCTGCGCCGGGCCGCCGCCCGGCTGGCCGAGCTGCCGGCCGCGGAACGGGCCGCGCTGCCCGGCATCTCCGCGCCGCGCTCCGCCCAGAGCCTCGCCGGTGCGGTGGTCGGGCACACGGCGATGAAGCTGACCGGACTGCGAGCGGTCGTGGTCTGTCCGTGGGCGATCCGCGAGGGCGTGATGCTGCGGCATATCGAGGACGGTCCGTCCTGGTGGGCGGAGATCTGCCGTCGGGCCGAGGGCGCGGCACCGCCCGGCCCGGTGCCGCTGCGGATCGCGACGGTGACGAAGTGAACGGTGAGAGCGAGGAGAACCACGACATGGCCGAGGACACCAACCGCCGCCCCGAGACCGCCCTGGGCGAGGTCCTGCGCGAGGTGGAGGACGCCGAGAAGCGCGTCACGCACGACGAGCGGGACGAGCGGCGCCGGGGCGAGGCCGGGGAGGCCATCACGCCCAACGTCCACGCCGAGGAGGAGTCGCAGGGCGACTGAACGCGCGGGCGGGCCGCACGGCGGGGGCACGCCGTGCGGCCGCCGTGCGGCCCGTCGTCCCGAGCCGGGACCCGTATCCGTTTCCGGGCCCCGGCTCGCGTGTGCGCGGGCGCGCGTGGCACCCCGGCCGGGGTGGGCCGGCCGGGGTGCCACGCGTGTCTTCAGCGGGCCCGGGTACCCAGGCGGCATGGCACATGATCTCCGAGGACCTCGGCTGCCGTCGGCCCGTGGCCCCCTGTCCGGGGCCGTACTGGACCATCTGCGCGGCACCGGTCCGCTGCCCGCCGCCCCCACGGTGGCCGGCGCGGACCCGTACGGCGACGACCTGCAGCTCGCTCTGTACCTGTGCTACGAGCTGCACTACCGGGGCTTCGCCGGGGTGCCCGACGACCGGGAGTGGGACCCCGGCCTGCTGCGCACCCGGGCCGCGCTGGAGCACCGCTTCCTGGCGGCGCTGCGCGCGGACACACCGGTGCACGACAGCGTCGAGGAGGCCGTCGGCGACCTGCTGGTGGAACCGGCCGACGGCACCGGCGTCAGCCACCACCTGTGCGAGAAGGGCGAGCTGTGGCAGCTGCGCGAGTACGCGGCGCACCGCTCCCTGTACCACCTGAAGGAGGCCGACCCGCACGCCTGGGTGCTGCCCCGGCTGACGGGGCGGGCCAAGGCGGCGATGGCGGCCGTGGAGTTCGACGAGTTCGGCGGCGGCCGGGCCGACCGGGTGCACGCCCGCCTGTTCGCCGACCTGATGACGGACCTCGGCCTGGACACCACGTACGGCCGCTACCTGGACGCGGCCTGCGCTCAGATGCTGGCCGTCGTGAACCTGATGTCGCTCTTCGGCCTGCACCGCGAACTGCGCGGCGCCCTGGTGGGCCACTTCGCCGACGTGGAGATCACCTCCTCCCCCGGCTCCCGGCGGCTCGCGGAGGCGATGCGCCGCGCGGGCGCGGGCCCGGCCGCCGTGTTCTTCTACGACGAGCACGTGGAGGCGGACGCCGTGCACGAGCAGATCGTCCGCCACGAGGTGATCGACGGCCTGCTCGCGGACGAACCGCACCTCGCGCCCGACGTGGTCTTCGGCATCGACGCCACCGAATACCTCGAGGGCCGCCTCGCCGACCGCCTGCTGGACGCCTGGCGTACGGGCGCCTCCTCCCTGCGGACGCCCCTGGACGCCCCGACCGCCACAGAAGTCCCTCATATTTCCTGATCGAGGGGGAACTCGACGCCCGTGACTCCTCTGGTGCTCCCGGGCGTGTACGCCCCTCAGGACGACACCCGGCTCCTGGCCGGGGCGCTGTGTGACGAGCCGCTCCCTCGGGGCGCGGCCGTGCTGGACGTGGGAACCGGCAGTGGCGCGCTGGCCCTGGAGGCCGCCCGCCTCGGTATGCGGGTGACAGCCGTCGACGTGTCGCGGCGGGCGGTGTGGAGCGCTCGGCTGAACGCCTGGCGGTCCGGTCTGCGGCTGCGCATCCGGCGCGGAAACCTGTTCGAGCCGGTGCGCGGGCAGTCTTTCGACCTCATCGTGGCCAACCCGCCCTACGTTCCGGCCCCCGAGGGCCCCCGGACGCCGCGCGGGGCGGCCCGCGCCTGGGACGCGGGAGGCGACGGCAGGCTGCTGCTGGACCGGATCTGCCGCGAGGCGCCCGGCCTGCTGCGCCCCGGCGGGATCCTGCTGATCGTCCACTCCGCGCTGAGCGACCCGGAACAGACCCTGACCTGTCTGCGTGCGGCCGGGCTGAAGGCGTCGGTGACCCGGCGCCACCGGATCGGCTTCGGACCGGTGCTGCGCGAGCGGCAGGGCTGGCTGCGGGCGCGGGGGCTGTTGTCCGCCGAGGACACGAGCGAGGAACTGGTGGTGGTCCGTGCCGAACTCCCCGTCTGAACCGCCCCGCAGGATCAAGGTCCAGCGCCCCGGCCCGCTGCTGGTGGAGGGCCCGGTGGAGGTGGAGCTGGAGGACGGCACCACCGTCTCCTCCGACCGCTTCCGTGTCGCGCTGTGCACCTGCCGGCGCAGCCGCCGCTACCCGTGGTGCGACACGAGCCATCGCAGGACGGCGAAGCCGGACGCCCCGGCCCGCGACGGCGGCCGCGGGACGAACCCGACCCAGGGCCGCACGGACCCGGCCCGCCGGGACGACTGACCCGGTCGCACAAGCAGAAGCAGAGCCGGCCCGCCCGGGGGGGCGGGGGGGCGGGGCGGGGGGCCCCCCCCAGATGGCCGGGGGGGGGCGGCGG